>WRGU01000033.1 GCA_009787015.1 Candidatus Saccharimonadota bacterium
CATTTACCCTATATAGCAATATTTTGAACATTATGATAGGATAGTAGTGATGGTTTCTTAACCTAATGTGTAACATACTTGCTCCGTTCTCCACCTTGTTAATTGTTTACATACTCTAGTATGAACTATAAAGTTACTTTAAGGTCAAGAGTTTTTTGAGAAAAAGTTACCCCTGTTAATAAAAAATTGTCAAAGATTTTTTTGAAATTTTTTGACTTTTGCGGTCGCGCGAGGCTTGTTTTTCAATTATTTTAGCTTGTGCCGTGATTGTTCGTCTTTCAACTGTTGTGGGACTTAAATAATTTTTTGCATTCAATTTTGACACTGGATCTCTGCCTGTTTGTTTGATATAAGATTTTCGTGCATCTTTAGCAACGGTCGCACCGCGTTCCGCAACATCCGCGCTTTCTATAAAATTCATGGGTTGTTCGTCGAGCGAAATTTCTTTTACAGCACGATTGATTGCGAGTTCAGGATCAGTTGCCTCATCGATGAACTCTTTGCCGACTTTTGCCAACCATAGTTTGAATGGTTCGGCTTTCTTGCTAGGAATAGATTAGACGAGCCGTAATAATTGTTCGGTATTGGCAACGTCGGTTAAGTACCTCTTGCCGTCGGCAGCCATCATTTTCAGTTGACTACAATTTGTAGTCACTCACTTCCCTCTTTTTTCAGGCGCGTCTTTAGCACGCTCCAATATTTTCGTCCATCCGCGCAATCTGTCAATGCTTCACATACATCAGCAATCGAAAACCACCAATCCTGCCATTTATCGTCCCAAACTGCACGGATTCTTTTGCTTTCAAATAATTTCATTAGTTTCTTTTCCATAATAACCCCCTCTTAAAAAATTACGTCAGGTGGCGGATAGCGCTTCGCTATAATTTTATTGACAGATTCTGTCGATAAAATTACCGAACCGCGCGGTTCGAACCTGCCATTCTCTGACGAGAAACTTTTTTTATACCACACTACGTGTGGCATAAAAAAACTTCCTGGCGGAAGGTGGCGGATTCGAACCGCCGGTGACATTGCTGCCACTCCGGTTTTCAAGACCGGTACCATAAACCACTCGGTCAACCTTCCGTCAAATATGATAACAAATTCTGAAACAATTGTCGATCGAATCAAACTGTGATAAAATCTTTAATGGTACGAAGAAGTACCCAAGTGGCTACCGGAGCAGAGCGACCCGATAAAAATCGCGATTCGCCCCGCGAGCCAGTTGGATACGACAACGGCACGGAGGAGTACCCAAGTGGCTGAAGGGGCGGGTTTGCTAAATCTGTAGGTCGGGGAAACCTGGCGCGGGAGTTCGAATCTCCCCTCCTCCGCCAAATTAAATTAAAGGAGGGTTCGATGAAAATTGGTAAATATATTGGGACAACCACGGTGACGATCGCTGCACTGTATGCTATTTTCTTTGGCTGCGCGGCGGCTTTCGCAATATTCGAAAGCATCACCTGGGACGAAGTCTGGTCGGTGAGCGGCAAAGTTGGTTTAGTAGCGCTAATTATCTTGGCAATCAATGTCGTGATCGCGATATTGGTCAGTTTAATCCCCCGAAAATCCGATAAAAAATAAGTTTTTCGCCAATCAAAAAAGACCCGTATGGGTCTTTTTTATTGAACACGCGTTCTAAATATCTAGGTCAATACCGGAGCATTGTTTGATATATTCCGAATAACTATCGAAATTACTGTAACTTTCGCACGGATTTTTTCCATAAAAACCAATGAAAGTTGAGATCGTCGACAAGATGAACGCGAGACCCGCGATACCCAAAATCACATAGGTTACAATCGGCAAAATCTTGATCACGCCGTCATAAATTTTCTTGACAACGAACAACAGACCGACCACAACGGCGGTCACGCCGAGCGACGGCAGAAAACTACCCAACCACAAAGATTTTTGCACAGCACCGCCCGCACCCGCCGCAAACAATGCGAAAGGTATTACCGCTACCGCTGCGACTGCCACACAGATTGCCTGCACAATCAAAATGATCGCTGCCACACCGTAGGCTTTTTTCATCATACCGGCATCAGTGATTTTTTTCATCGTCAGCAATGCAATCACGGCGAACGCCGCCGCAACTAAACTTAGTTCAAACGGACCAAACGCCAAACCACCGCCCACGCCGGAAATCAGATAAATTATCGCAATCGTAACCGTTAAAATACCGAGCTCCGCCGCAAAAACGACTGAAAATGCGTTCAAAACCACCACGAGTGTCTGTGGTAATTTTTTCTTCGCTTTCGCGTTCTCCTCTTTTTTGATTGCGCCAATGACGCTTTCTTCTGCCATAAATCCTCCTTCTTTTTTAAATGACTCTTTTATTATACAGTTTCCACACAGATTGTAAAGAACTTTTGCATATTTCAGCATTGTGGTATAATTAAGTTTATGAATAATGGTGGTGATAGTAATTATTGGCAACCGGACTCATCGAAAGATCCGTTTGCACCCGTACAAAGCAATCCTAATGCGCCGCCCGCCGAACCGGCTCAGGACGCGCCCGCACCCGACGCAACCCCGCCGGTCGAACCAGCAACCGAACCAGACACACAGCCAAACGCTGAAATATCCAACCCGGAAACCCCCGAAACTAATCCTGATCAACCCGACCTACCCGCTTTCGAACCAATCAAGTGGTCGTCATCAAACACCATCGACCACGAACGCGGCGCAGGTTGGCACTTGGCGCTATTCGGCATCGCGGGACTCATCATCGCCGGCATGATCGGTCTGTCGCTCTGGAAAGGTTGGTCCGCCAGCAATATCTCAATCATCGGTTTGGTCGCGGTGATCGTCATCGCGATCCTGGTTGTATCAAAAAAACCATCCGTTGAAACGAATTACATGCTAACAGAATCGGGTTTGACCATCAACAGCACGTTGCATCCCTTTTCCGAATTCCGCGCCTTTGGCGTGCATCAGGACGGCGCACTTTGGCAATTGACCCTAATCCCCGTTCGACGTTTCGGCGCGGCAATCACCACCTTCATCAACTCCGACCAAGGCGAAATCATCGTCGACGTTTTGGGCGCCCGCCTACCGATGGAGGAAATCTCGACGCACCCGATTGATAAATTGACACGTTTACTGAAATTGTAATATCTGATACAATAATATCCACGGAAGAGTGGCCGAGTGGTTGAAGGCGCACGACTCGAAATCGTGTTTGGGGAAACTCAACGGAGGTTCGAATCCTCTCTCTTCCGCCATCAAGGTGATTTTTTCAATTTTATCGCGCGTTGCGCGGTATTTTTTATTGGTTTCGCGCAGCGAAAACCAAATTTTTCGGGGGGAATTTTGAAAATGTTCATCGCAAGCGACGACATTTTTGTTTTGTAAAAATAGGTTCGAGCCGAAAATTTCGGCGATGAACACTTCTTGTGCCAAAAAGTCGTTTGTTTCAACGGCTTTACAGATGGAAAACGCCCGATTTAACCAATTTCGCATAGGTTCGACCCAAACATTATGGTTGGTCTCAATTCTCGCCAAACTCTCTTCCAGCGTTTTCTTTTTGCTCATAATTTCGGACTTTTTGGCAACGAAAGTTTGGCGGTCAATATCTTGATCGAGATAACTATCAAGCAAAATCTTGTTTTTCTCGTATAGTCGAGAAATCGACCCACGCAAATTTTCACTAACTGCCTTGATTTTGCCGCTCTCGGCGGTTTCATCGGCACAAATTCGGCTTTCAAAATAAGTTTTCATCTCTGTTGGAAGCGCAAACTCCGAAAGCACCGACGAAATCTGTGGCAAAAACGCATTTTCACGAACTGCTGGCTCGAAACACCGCACCGCCTTGTTTTTCTTACTACATCGATAACAATTGCCAGCCACGACGAGTCACTTACGAGGAGGTATATAACCAGAATCCTCCTATCAACGACCCCGCTCTGTCTGACGACGAAGAATAATTCCCTATAAATTTCCCGCGAAAGTAGCTCTGGATCACAAATAATTTTTGCCAACACTAAACATACGTGGCATCGAACCACGTGGACATTGTATCACACTTATGGTTTTCTGTCAATACTTACCAATGCACCACAACCAACGTACCGATGCTGGCGTAGTTGTAAACGATTTTGGCGTCGGCTTCGTGCATGTTGACGCAACCGTGGCTGATGCGGGTGCGTTCCTGGCCGCCCAACCAACTGGCAGTGTGGAAGGCGTAACCGCCCGCGCCCCAATACGTCACCCAGGTCACGCCCGGAATGTTATAGTAATCGGCGGTGCCGGGCGTGCCACCGGTCATGGTTTGCGACGAAACTTTGGCATAGACGCGGAACGATCCAGTGATGGTCGGGGTGGATGCCTTGCCATTGGCGGTGTTGTTGGTGCTCCACACCTCCGTTAAACCGTCCCAGAGTGTCAACGTGAAGGTCGAGAGATTATACTCGATCCAACGCGCGTCCTCGGTGGTGATTTTTTCAGTTTTGTACGGCGACTCGGTCAGGTTCATCTCAACATCGAGCGGTTCGTTGTCGATCAGCGCCATCTTGATCTTGTCAACCAAATAATCAACGTTGTTGGGTGCTAGACCGTTTCTGCCCTTCGTAATCACCATTAACAGATTACCTTCCTTATCCACCAACAGCTTTTCATTGACCGGCGCGCTCGACAGGGTCGGCACTAGTTTTTCATCAATGAAAGTTTTAATTCTTTCGTCGCTATAGGTAATAACAAACCGCCCAGTATCAGGATCAGGGGTAAATTCCATAAAACTTGCGATATCCCACGGATCGATAAAGTACATCAATCGACCCTGATGCAACATATTAATGCGCAGCGGCAGGCGCGTGTTCACGTAATCGCGCGTTTCCCCGGCGTTGCTGTCACTCACGATCTGTTTCACATCGCTCACTTTGATCGATTTCGTCAATTTGCGCGGATTTGCCGCCAAGTCGTTCAGGATCGGAACGAGATCGCGAGCGCTAACGATTTGACCGCTTTTGCCCGGAATGACCTCAAACACGCCCGTAGTGTCGTTATAAAACAACTCCGGTTCGGTGGGCGGTTCGGCGATATCGAAAAATTTCTCATTGAAATAGTTTTGGATCGCGCTGATGTCGTACTTGAAAATCAAAACGTTGTCTTTGCGGCGCAGAGGATTAAATTTCGAGATCAAATTGTATTTATTGCCGCTTTCGAGCACCGCTTTGGCGGTGGCTTTGGCATCGAGCGTCAAGCCGATGTCTTCGGGATTAATCTTGACCACCACATCGCCGCTGGTGATGGTGAGGTCGATTTTTTTGAACCTGGATTTCGCGCTGGATTCGAGTTTCGCGAGAGTCTGACTGCTCACCTCCGTCCCCGCGAGATAAGTCCCCGGCAGCGCCCTTTCACCGTACGTCGCCATGAACACTATCACCAAAATCAACCCAATCGCCAAAATACTGTCCAAAACCGTGAAAAAAACCGCGCGGTGTTTGGCTTTTTTAGCAGGATCAAGAGCATAGCCTTCTTTGATCTTGCTCAAATGATTTTTAACACTACTAATTACTTTCTTCATTCTTATCTTCCACCTATACTGCTAACAATTATATATTAGCATTTTAATTATAGCAATAGTTTTTTGTGGTCGGGGCGGTTGGGATTGAACCAACGACCAAGCGGTTATGAGCCGCCTGCTCTGACCACTGAGCTACGCCCCGATGTTTTTTAGACCTGGCACTCCCAGAGGGACTCGAACCCCCGACCTTGACGTTAGAACCGTCTTGCTCTATCCAGCTGAGCTATGGGAGCGTATCAGCAATTATACCACAAAACATGGTAAAATGTTTCTATGGCAATTCAACGTTTAGTCGAACCAACGGCGCCGGATGATCCGATTGACGAGGAAGTTAAGATTGAAATTTCCCTGCGACCGACGACGTTCGCTGAATATGTGGGACAGGAGCGGTTGAAGAAAAATCTGCAACTCGCGATCGAGGCGGCGCGAAAGCGCAAAGAACCGATCGATCATGTTTTGTTGTATGGTCCGCCGGGACTCGGCAAAACCACGATGGCGGGAGTAATCGCCAACGAAATGGGGGTCGGATTGCGCGTCACCGCTGGACCGGCGATTGAACGGGCGGGCGATTTGGCATCGATTCTGACGAATTTGAACGACGGGGATATTTTATTCATCGACGAAATCCATCGTTTGAGCCGCGCGATAGAGGAGATTCTCTATGCCGCGATGGAGGATTTCAAACTCGACATCGTCATCGGCAAGGGTCCGGCGGCGCGGTCGGTGCGGTTGGATTTGCCGAAATTCACCGTGATCGGGGCGACGACGCGGACGGGATCGTTGGCTGCTCCGCTGCGCGATCGTTTTGGACATCTGTATCGTTTGGAATTTTATACGCCCGATGATATTCAGAAAATTATTATGCGTTCCGCGAAAATTTTGAACACGCAAATTAATGACGGAGCGGCGAAAATCTTATCCGAAAGAAGCCGCCAAACCCCGCGCATCGCGAACCGCATTTTGAAGCGCGTGCGCGATTTCGCCGATGTTAACGGCGACGGCGTAATTGACGAATCCTTAACCCATAACGCCCTGAAAATGTTGGAAATCGACGAATTAGGACTCGATCCGGCGGACCGCCAAATGTTGCGCGCGATGTACGAAAATTACAGCGACCGCGCCGTCGGTTTAACGACCATCGCCGCCCTCACCGGCGACGAAGCTACCACTATCGAAGATTTTTATGAACCTTACCTCCTCCAAATCGGTTTCATCGAACGCACCCCCCGTGGACGCAAAATCACGCCGAAGGCGATTAAACACATACAGAAGAACGGTTAGTGCTAATGTCAACATTCGTTAACAATGTAACACTTCGTCATTCGGAAATTAAAACAAGTTTTAATTTCTCTTATTTCCTCGTGTTATAATGTTTATTGTGAAGAAATACTTCAAAACATTGTGGAAAATTCTGACGAAGAAGTTTTCGCGGCGACAGATCATCGCGTTCGGTATTTTGATAGGTTTGACGGTCATCATAGCAGTGACGGCGATTTTTCTGAACGCGCAAAACACGCGCGGCGGACGCATCGTGGTTTTTTATGTCGACGATATCGAAAAAGTCGTCATCACGAAAGCTAAAACTGTATCCGAGGCCATGAAAGACGGCGATATTTCGATCGGAAAACACGATTTCATCGAGCCAAAAACTGACGCGGCATTGACCGATTCAATGTCGTTCGTTAATATTCGACGCGCGCGCATGATTACGGTGATTAACGAGGGTCAGAAAAAACGCATTATCACCCCGTCGGATTCCAAAACCGCCATCGCAACAGCGGCGGGCATCAAATTATATCCGGAAGACGATGTAGATTTTACAACAGCCGATGCTTTTTCGGATCAACTCGGTGCGTCGCTCGAGATGCGCATTACTCCCGCCAAAATCGTGAATTTGACGCTGTATGGACAGAATATGACTTTGCGCACCCAGAAAAAGACTGTAGCGGAACTGCTAAAGGAAAAAAATATTGAATTAACAGACGACGATGGGGTCAGTGTCCCGCTCGACACGCCAATCGAAAACAACATGTCGTTCCAGATCTGGCGCAACGGCATCACCACGATTTCCGTCGAGGAAGAAGTCGCGTTCCCCGTCAACGAAATCCCCGACGACAGTAAGTTCGTCGGTTTCCGCGAAGTTCAAAGCGCCGGACAAAACGGTAAAAAAACCGTAATTTATGAGGTCGAAATGCAGGACGGCGTGGAAATCTCGCGCAAGAAAATCAGCGAGGTCATCGTCGAACCCGCCGTACCGCAAACCGAAATCGTCGGCACCAAACCGCGCTCTGTGCCGTGGACCGGATCGGTCGACAAGGAAGCCTGGTTGCGCGCCGCCGGCATCGCCGAATCGGATTGGGGATATGTCCAATACATCATCGAACACGAAGGCAGTTGGTGCCCCGTGCGCTGGCAGGGCGACCGCAGCTGCATGGATCACGGCGCTGTCGCCCCGTCCTACCTCGGTTATGGCATGTTCCAAGCAACCCCTGGCACAAAAATGGCATCCGCCGGCGCGGATTATTTGACCAATCCCGTCACCCAAATCGTCTGGGCGAACGGTTACGCCGTCGGTCGTTACGGATCGTGGTCCGCCGCGTATAATTTCAAAATTTCGCGAGGTTGGTGGTAAATGATCGACGATCGCGACAAAATCGTCGCCGATAAAAGCCTGGGGCAGCATTTTTTATTCGACCCCGCCGTCCTACATGAAATCGTCGATTTCGCTGGTGTTGATTCCGACGATGTGGTTCTCGAAATCGGTCCGGGACTCGGTACTTTAACGCAAATTTTAACCCAGAAAGCCCGTGCCGTAATCGCCGTGGAGTTTGATAAGGAGTTGGCGAGCAAATTGTCATTGCGAGGGCGTAGCCCGAAGCAATCTGATAACGAGTCGCGCGATAGATTGCTTCCTCCGGATCAAGTCCGGGGTCGCAATGACAGCGGTCAATTAGAAGTCATCAACGCCGACTTCCTCCAATTTGACCTCAACCAGTTGCCGGTCGGATATAGGGTGGTGGCAAATATCCCTTATTACATCACCGCGAAAATTGTGCGGAAACTATTGACCGCAGAAAATAAACCGAAATCCGCAACGCTCCTGGTCCAGAAAGAAGTCGCCGAACGCTTGGCTGCCACCGCGGGCGACCTCTCAATTCTAGCGATTTCGGCACAGGTTTATTCGCGCGTCACGCTCGGACCGGTTATTCGCAAAAACCTGTTCACACCCCCGCCCAAAGTCGATTCTCAAGTGGTCAAAATGGAACTGCTCGATCAGAATCTGATCGCCGATATTGATGAAAATGACTTTTTCAAGTTCGTCAAAATCGGATTTTCCGCCCCGCGCAAAAAAGTCCTGAAAAATCTCGCGAATGGATTACATAAAGATCCCGACGAGATCCGCACCGCGTTCGCCGAACTAAGAATCAGTGAAAATGCCCGCGCCGAGGATCTAAGTATCGAAAATTGGAAAAATCTATTAAAAATCCTGAGATAGATTATTCGACCGCCCCAATATTGTTGTGTTTGATGTCGCTTGCGTTGCTCCAACCGACATAAACTTGATACGCACCGGTGTCGACGCCGGATTCCAGAACTCGACCATCAATTGGCGGCATTTGGAAATTGCGAGCGTAACCGCCCCCGTGTGCGCTGTTAATCATGCGCAGCAGCGCCGTTGTGCGCCCGTCGCTGTGACCATGATGCTCGCCCTCGTGCACGATTTTCAGTAGCCGCACCAGGTTCTCATCGGGCGACAGCGAAAATACGCCCGCTCCTGATACTCTCGAATTCCGATCCTGTTTAACCGCCGTTCCACCGAGGCGAATATCCGGTTTTCGCCCAACGAACGCCACTTTCGGCATATCGCGATCGTAACCAACGAGATCCTCAATCGCTACATCGCCATTCACTAAATCGCCGGCGATTCGCGGTTCGACATCTGCATAGCCGTACTGCGGCAACTTATCCTGTAATTCCTGCGCCCGTGTGGCGACCACATCGCGCGCCGCTTCCAGCGTATCAACCCCGCCAAGTTCCGGAAAAATCACCAGGTCAACCCTGCCGCCGCGATCAAATTCGCGTTTCAACCACGCCGAATCCGCCATCGTAAATTTCGCCAACCGCTCCTGAACTAATTTTCTAACCTCATCAACCGGATATTTACCACCAACAGTTTCATACACCGAAAACGCACTGTCAAATTGATTTTTCAGCGTCTCGACGTCGCCGTGATGAACTACCTCTGGCGTATTAGTTTTTGCCTCATTGGTCGGGGTCGCACTACCTCCGCTATTCATCGAAAAAACCAGCCACGGATTTTCATACTGCGGCGCTTCTGTTGCATTCAGTTTTTCGTGTGTTGCCATTGTTATTTTCCTTTATTTAAGGTCTACTTAGCCAGTATAGCACACTTTAATTAAAAAGTCAATATCTTTCAGTTGTTTCCTCTTTTCACAGAGGTAGATTTTTCAGTATGTTCCGAAATTGTCGTTTAGTATTTTAGAATACAACGGACGGAGTATCCTCTATTACGAAGGGAAGCGACACTGCCCGGACTAGCGCTCGACGGATTGATAGCTAAGATAACCACATAAATCGTATAGCCATGATTATGAATTGACGTCCACCAGACACCCGACCGTCCCTGATATTCTGGCGATCCATCGTCCCATGAACCAGCAGTAACACCACGCCAAGCACCTATAAAATGCCAGTTCTGATAGGCTCTCAAACCGCTATCAGTCGATGGCGACAACGCATTCGGATCTCTCATTCTTGCATTTAGCCATGCGAACTCACCGGCACTGTCGTCGGCTGGGAGCCGCCAATTTGCGGGGCAGATGTCACCTGTAGCATCCTCTAACGCAACATATTGGCTCGTACACGTGTTTGACCCACCACTCGCCGTCCCGCCAGCGGTCGCTGCGCACCAGTTATATAGATAGCCATAGAAAGTTTCGTCGGTAATATCGTCGGTAGATCCTGGAACGGGTCCATAGACACGAGGGATGTTGTAATCGTTGCTGGTGGTTGCGCCGACTATTGGGAGATCCCAATTGCTGGTGATGTTGCTATCGGCGGGCGTTAATGGGGTTGCTGATGAGGTTGATCCGAGTCTGAGATTGTTTATCATCCACACATGCTCGTCCGGCAACTTACAAATGACATAGTCCTGATCGTTGCGTATATCGGTAACGGTGGCGTAATCCCCAACATTCCAACTCGCGGTACTTGCTGACGTTACATTTTGCATTGCGCCAATGTGACCGTGGTCGGTGCCATCGCGCCGAGTCCAGGTAGAATCGTTATGGTAGCCATTAGGAGCGCAAGAAAACGGTGACGCCACAAACGGCGGTTCATTATCCCCTACCTCGTATTCAACGGACAACGTATACACTCCATTCGCAGCACCCGCGGGGGCAGTTACGAATAGTGCGTGATTTTGGGTGTCCGGACTAGTATCGTCATTGCTGGCATAGATTTCTGTGGCAGCGGTGGTTAATGTTTCCGCATTGAGTTCGGCGGTGATGCCGACGCTTAATGCGTCCGTCGTATCCTGATCGGTATTTAGTTTCGCGGACAATGTGTACCCCGTTTCATTCTCGGTTGTAACCGTGGTCGTGATAGTCGCTGTTTTTTCTATTGGATCCGCTGTTTCATTCTTCTTGTCTATGTTAATGATGGTTGTTGCAATTGGTGCGATTGCTGTTTCATCGAGAGTTGGAAGCGAAGTTAGGTTTTGGGCTTTAATGGGTGCAGTAGCAAATAGGAATACGAAGAATGCCAGGATAATAGCCGATACAGGTATTGTATGCCATAATACGAACTTGATGCGATACTTCCTGATAATTTGCGATACGTCAATGATTTCAGTTAGTGGATCATCTTGATGTTTCTTGACCAACTTACTTTCATAAATCCTTTCGTAACTATCCTTACCCCATGGGCTTTTGATCCTAATACCACCTATACCTTTTTCCATAATACGTTTACGGATTAGGTAGACGACTAACCCAATAGTTAGTAATGTGGCAAAGGAAAGCATAATGAAAGGCAGTATTGGCAACTGGTAAGTTGTATTAAATAACTTAATAGACCACGTACCAGTGTTTGGTGGAAGGGGTTTAGTGGGATTATTAGGATTAGTCGGATTAGTCGGAGCGGTTTCGAGCTCGTTGATGGCGTCTTCGATATTGTCCTTCTCTTCGTCGAGGTTGCCGCATTCGGACGCATCGGCGTTGTTTTGTCCAGCGTTTTCTAGGCAATCCAGCATACCTAAACCTTCTTCGCAGGCTTCCATTAACTTTTCATAGGATTCGTCCGTGTAGGTATGGTTTTGCTCTTGATCCTGCTTTATTTGGTCGCAGGTCTCCATCATAGTATTCAGTGATGTGGAGTCGTAAATGTTGATTTTGATGCGGTTGGTGGTGGTTGTCGCCGCATAGACAGGGATAGAAAGTAAGATCGCCATCGCGAGGAGAGTGAAGCCCGACGCGACAATTTTTATAAGATTCCTCGACCGCGCGCGGAATGACATTAACGTTCTTGTTCCCACAATAAAACCTCTCTTTGCTTTATCTCTTTACATTAGTGCAACCAACCTCCTATTACAACAATTATAGCACCCCATACGAAAAGCACAAGTGATTTCACCGCGCCGGCAAACGTTCGTCCGGACAATCGCCCAAAACCCGCGCGATGGCGTCTTTTTCCGCCGCGGTCACCCACAAATTGTATTTCACCTTGATCGCGATTTGACGCGCCACATATTGACAGCGAAACGCCTTGTTCGACGGCAGCCACGTCGCCGCATCGCCGTCGGATTTTTGCATGTTTGCTGGACCGTCGACCGCTAATAATTCCAAATCATCATTCGCAAATTGTTCGCGCTCCACCGCTGTTAATTTCTGCGCGCCCTTTTGCCAAGCGTCCGACAACGCCACCACGTGATCGATCTGCACCTCCGTCGAAGTTCCCGCACCGCGCTTAAATTCGATGGTTTTTCCGGTGTAAGTATCAATCAACAATCCCGACAACACCGTACAACCATTCTTATCCAACACGACATCGATCATATCGCGCGCCAAAATACGCTGGCGTGTGTCGCATTTGCCCCATTTCGCCCAACCATTGCCGAACTGCGCACGCGAATAACCGGTTTTGGGCGATCGCCCCTTAACATCCAACTCCTCCAATTTATCGATTGCGAGCGGTTGATCAGAATTATCCGTAACCACCGCCGATTTTTCGGCGGTTTTTTGCTTGATTTCCGGATCTTCCACCGGCGTGGACTGATTCGCTGACAAAAACAGCGCCACCAATAAAATAATGCCGGTCAGGACGGTGGCGAACGTGCGGCGGTTGCGTTGATGCTTCTTCATATAAAAATTGTATCACATATTGACTTTTTTACATAAGTGTGCTACAATGGTAAGATGACCGGATTCGACTCATGTGAATACACCACTCTGAACGGCGAACATTTTCAGAAGTTAGCCGATGATATTCGCAATGAAAGAATTCATTTTTTAGGCGAAGATGTCGTTAAGCTGATCGTGCAATTTGACAGCGGTCACCTAAAACTGAAAAACATTCCGCGATACGGACTGCGCACAATTTACGCTAATTCAATTTGCAACCCATCCGAGGGCGTCGGTGGTTGCCCGATGTGGAATTTCGATATTCCAGAAATCGCGCATCTCGATCAGCACCCAGAAAACCCCCCCCCCCAGTCGCTCGACTCACCTGCCGCACGGGACGAAAAGTGGTCAGTTATGCACACGATTTGGATGGATGCGCCGTGTGGTATAGCGCTAACTTACAGGGATCGGACGGAACAAGCGGATCGTCCGTGGGCAATCGCATCGTTCCGACCAAATCCATTCGACGGTAATATTCTGCGGATCACTCAATTACAGGGGGTGACGTACCGAAACACCCGAACTTACACCGACGAAAATGGTCAACAGAGGGTCGAGCGACTCGATTCCGCTTTTCGCAGCCCGAAAGGTCTGGGCGGACTCGATCCCTGGAGCGGACCACTGGTCGCCGCCACCGAGGAACTAGCTAAACGATACGATTTTACTGGCGTCGAAATTCAGCGCGCCTTAAACAACGCCTGTGTCATCGCCGGTGGAAAATTATTCCCTCCCGAACGCGCCCGCGCCATCTATGACGACAGCGCCCGCCGTTTGGGCTATACGGCGGTGGATGAGTATTCGGATTTTGTGAAGATGCTTAACACCTAAATCGACCCGTACAGCAAGCCGCCCCATTCCGTGACGACGAAACCGCGGCGCGCGGGAGCGTGGAATTTCTGTTCTGTTAGGTTCACTTTTTTATCCATGCCCTCCATCTCGAGGAATACCCGGATCAGCGTGTCCGGTTTTTTCGACACATAGAGCGGCGCGAGGAGATTCATGTCTTCCGTGTTGAGCCACGTCAAGCGGACATATTTCGCCTGCGGGATTTTTTCCTCCCAAAACGCCATGAAATCACTGGTCTCCTTTGCGTTCATGCCCTGCGCTTTCAACTGCTTGCGGATCGTGCTCGCCGCTTTATCGTGCGCCACAACTACTCCCTCGCCCTTCTTGCTCGGATAAATTCCCTGCCCAGTCCCTTCCCAGAACAGCGAATCATAATCCTGACCGTTATATCGCAATTTCCCGTTCGGGCTCGCAATCACGTTTTTCCATCCGCCCGTCGGATATTCCGGATCACTTAACTTAACATCCGCTCCGACCGCGACATCAAACACGCCGGTTTTTTCGGGGTAGAGGTAGATGACGGGCTTGCCACATTGGGGGGGCATATGGAACTCAGTGCTAGCATATAGCACCCAATTACCCAATCCGTCTTCGATGATAATGTGTGTGAACTTGGTTTTGAACACTTCATAGGTCAATTTCTCCGTATCCCAAGGATTATATTCCTTATCATATAACAGTTTCCAAATCTTTTCGGAACTCGACGTGTAGGCTTTTACTTTTTTCCCCGAATCTGTCACGACATTGCCAACTAATTCCAACTCGTTTGCACTGGGTTTATTGATTAGTACAGTTTCGCCGCTAAGCGTACCGCAGCCTCCATATAAGTTAACGAATGACTTGTCGTTGTCGCCGCTCGATAATTTTAAATGCTCCGAATCAATATAATGATCAGCAAATTCATTATATACTTGCATAGCACGTCCATCTGGCAGCTCCACAAAGTATGACGTGTTTTTTACCGTATTTGAGTTATCTACTCCGGTCTCTACCTGATAGAACCCATTATATGGACTGTTCGCCAGTTTTGTCGCTTTTCCGCCAGTTTTTTCATAGTAATTTATAAAGTGCTGCCAACCAAAACCACTCCAATTCCCATTTGACCATGCAGCAAATGTGATTCCTTTATATTCTAAACTTAATTTCGCAATGCTTATACCTAGGTATTCTATCTCTCCTAACCCTAGATCCGGCGATACTCCTCCTATATTTATACTATCACGATTAGTGTATTGGTATCGTCCCTTTTTGTTTACAATATATCTCGTATATTCGTCTTCTGCTTCGTTCGTTCTGACCTCATAAAGTTCCGCACCATTCGCATCCTCACCTAGTTTGTAAATTTTCCACCCGTCTTTCAAGGTCAATGCACAATCGGGCGTGTCGATGCGTTTGAAATCCCACTTTTCCAGGTTAAATTCTACTATTTCTTTGATATCAGGACTTTTCGCGGGTTTTTCCGAATCTTTACAATCGTTTTTCGCGGGTTTTCTGCATTCTTTCGTTTGCTTATCGTATTCACCGCCCTGCGACAAACAATCTTTGATATTCTTCTTTTCATCGTCTTTTGGTTTCTGTTTAGAGGCGGGCGCTTCCGCGAAAATCCCGCTTTTTGTGAAATACATCACCGCAAAAACGCCGCCCATGATGAGCAGTAGAGACGCCACGACTATCACCGCGATTTTAGCGATTTTTTTCTTGTTCGCTTTCTTTTTTGGCTTCCACTCTTCCTCGGTTGACGCTTCAATGCTCTCGGTGTCCGATTCGCTTTTTTCCTTTTCTATTTCGGCGCTCTTTTCTTCGTTTGCGGCATCTTCCTTCTCCGCCGTATCTGCATCGGTTGCGCTAGTTTCGTTTTCCTGCGCCTCGGCGACTTCGTTCTCTGCCTTATCTTCCGACTCTGCTGCCACAACTTCCTTACCCTTATCTTCGTCCATCACCCCTCCTATTTTAATTATTTCATCGAACAATAAGCATTATACCACACCCCCCCCCAGGTCAAATAGGGTTTGGTAGTTCCTTTGTGCTGCAATAGTTACTATGACAAACCAAGCATTTATTGACGGGCAAAATCTCCATCTCGGCACGACTACTTCGCGTCCGTCATGGAAAGTTGACCTTGTAAAGTTCCGCAATTATCTCGCCCGCAAATACAAGGTTGAACAAGCCTACTATTTTCTTGGTATGGTTGATGATACGCAAACCGAAATGTACAAACATATTCAAGAGGCGGGTTTTATCACGATTTTTCGTACTCACAATCCTAAAATGACCAGTACAAAGAAAGGTATGTTGACACCGATCTAGTTTTCGAGATAATGCGCAAACTTTACAAGAGAGAAGGCATCAACAAAGTCGTTTTGGTTTCGGGCGATGGCGACTATTTCAAGATGGTTGATTTTTTGATCAAGGAAAATAAACTGGAAAAGATTTTGTTCCCCGCACGCAAAAAGGCGTCTTCGTTGTATCGTGGTCTTGCCCCAAAATATTTTGATTCTATCGACAACCCCGACATCAAGCGCAAAATTATTTATATCAAAAATAAAAAATAGCCACAAAAAATACGGGTCTTCCTTAGGTAGTGCCGTTCGGATCGCCCGCGTCGTAATGTGTTTACAGTATAGCACAACAACCCGACCAATGTCAAATATTCTCTTGGCTACTCTCTACGATTTCGCCAGAACCTATTTTACTATAAATTGTGAATGAGTTGAAAAGTAAGCCAGCAGGGCTTTTCGGCGGGT
>WRGU01000034.1 GCA_009787015.1 Candidatus Saccharimonadota bacterium
AAACTGTTCATTAGAACAGCCTCCTTTCGTATTAGTTAGTTGACGTAACTATTATACGACGGCTGTTCTTTGTTGTTTTAGGGAACCCACCGCTCTGGTGTTCTACATCCATTTGCAAAAAGGCTTTCGCTCGACTGTTGCGGTGCCCTATCTATGGGCGAACCGAACAGTTTTCTGCTCAGGCCAAACCTTTTTGCAAATTGTGAACATAGAACGATAGATATTATATCATGTCCCGCGTAATTTCCTGCCCGCTACCGTCTCGTAATAACCCAAAATGTCAACCCAAAATTGACCTCAAGGGGACAATCTGGTACAATGTTTTGCAACAGAGCCTCGCATAAAGCCTGCTGTGAACTGTCGCATGAGATTGTGGCAGATAAGTACAAGAAGCACCCCTGTCTGAGACCTCTCAGACCTCAGCTACATCGACAACCTATCGACCGAGTTTTTTAATTTAACACCGTTGGAGCAAGATAGGTGTAAACTCTTAATTTTTGACGATAAAATTTTAATCGACAATACCGGAAAAGTTTACACCCCAAAAGTTAGTTGCATTTACAGATTAGAAACGGAAAAGGACAGCCCCGAAGCTGTCCGAATTACACCCGTGGTGGAGCTGGCGGGTACTGACCCCGCGTCCGAATGGTGACCTAGTGATCGTTTACGAAGCCTGGCTGTTGTCAAAATATTTAGCACGTCGCATGGACAGCAGCAAAGTCCGACGTGCTAAATCCGCGTAAATTTCATTCACCCGCGCCGCGAAATCACGGGTAAACTGAGCGACATAATTGACGCTGACCCTATCTATGTCGCGTCGACAGGGTCAACGGCTGTCAAATTAAGCGACGGCTGGCGCAAAAGCCATTTGAGGCGCGAAAAACGCCTTGACTCTTGCTAAAATGCTTTCTTTTGCACTTATTCTGATTGTAAAGTAATCATCTGCTCGATAGATCAATCTGTCAAATTCCCTTCGTCGAAACAATTCAGCCCCACGAACATTAACATTATATCATATTTTGTAATTATTTGTTATATTTCGTTAATTGTATCAGTATATGATATAATTAAGTCTATGATAGCGAGGGTTTTAACGGCGGTGACAACTGGCTTTGACAGTGAGTTGGTTACGGTGGAATGCGACACTACTAGAGGATTGCCAGCGTTTAATATCGTCGGTTTGGCGGACAAGGCGGTTGGTGAATCGCGCGAACGTGTTCGGGCGGCGATTGCGAATTCGGAGTTAAATTTTCCCGCCAAACGAATCACGATAAATCTCGCTCCGGCGAATTTGGCAAAGGAAGGTTCGCACCTAGATTTACCAATCGCGATTTCACTTTTGTGCGCGAGCGGACAATTACGCCAAAAGGATTTGGACGGAATTTTGTTCGTCGGAGAGTTGTCATTAAATGGCGAAATACGACCTGTACGTGGCGTGATCTCATTGGCGGAATGCGCCCGCCGAAACGGCTGTGAAACGATCGTTTTGCCGCGCGAGAATGCCGCGCAGGCTGCACTACTTGATGGTCTGAATGTTGTTGGGGTTACAACGCTTACCGAGGTGATTCTACATTTACTAGACGAAAAAGTTATTACACCAACAGCAAAATCTGTTGTGGAAAATATCAATAATACATCGCATTCTATCGATGACGTGCGTGGTCAAGAATCCGCCAAACGCGCGTTAATTATTGCCGCGGCGGGTCATCACAATTTGTTGTTCACGGGTTCGCCGGGTGCTGGAAAAACCATGTTGGCGCGAACATTGCCTGAATTATTACCACCGCTCACGACCGACGAGATTTTTGAAATTACAAAAATTTATTCATTGGCGGGCGAAACAGACGACGTTATCACCACGCGGCCATTCCGTTCACCACATCATACCGCGTCATTTGTGGCGCTGATTGGTGGCGGGACGAAAATCAAACCTGGCGAAATTTCCCTCGCCCACCATGGCGTTCTGTTTCTCGATGAAATTCCGGAATTTCCGCGCTCGTCGCTGGAAGCCCTACGCCAACCGCTCGAGGATCGCACCGTATCGATTTCGCGCGCGTCCGGAAAAACCACCTACCCTGCGCATTTTATGTTGGTGGCAACGCAAAATCCATGTCCGTGTGGTTATTACGGCGACGAGAAGCGTGAATGCACCTGTACACAGCAAATGATTTTGAATTACCAGAAACGCTTGTCCGGACCACTGCTCGATCGCATTGATATGATTGTGCCGGTTGCGCGTGTCGAACGCGAAAAATTGTTCACTGAAAACCCCTGCAAACCACAAGCCGACGAGTGGAAAAGACAAATCAAAACCGCCCGCGATACACAAATTATGCGACAAAAACGACCGAATTCCGCGCTGACCAACAAACAACTCGAGAAAGTCGCCCAACTCGACACTACTGCTAAAAATTTGTTATCGACTGCCGCTGAACGATTAAACCTATCCGCCCGCAGCTACTTCAAAATCCTGCGCGTCGCCCGCACCATCGCCGACCTCAACGCCCACGAAAATATCGCCACCGACGACATCGCCGAAGCGTTGCGGTATCGACAAAATTAAAAACGCCCCAAATTTCCAGACTAGGGCGTTGTGATATTTACAATGGGTGTCTTCTATTGCTTTAAGTCATTATAATGATTATTATAATCATTTTTATTCAGGAAATTCTCTGTCGGAGTTGTTGGGGCTGCGTAAGGAGTTTGTGCATCTTGTGACATGGGCTGTGGTTGTATAGATTGTATAGAATTTTGTTGTGTTTGGGAAGATTGCATAAACTGCGTTGCTTGTGGATTTTGAACACCCTGCGGTTGAATATACTGTTGCGGAATTTGGGACAACACATCGACATCACTACCGACATTTTTCTTTTTATTCCTTTTAATTCCCCAGAAGATACCGCCGCCGATGCAGGCAACTCCGCCTATGGTAAGAAGGTAAACTATTGGTGCTTCGCTATCAATTTTCTCTTTAACTCCGCTACAAGCGAGTTGGTCAATTAAACTCATCTTTGATGTGTCTCGCACGCCACCAAACACGCTGCCACATTCTTGTCTTGTGAGTGTCGATTCATAACTTGACGACCCCATTGTATAGCCAAAATATCCTAGCACAAGCCCGGCAGAAATCAGCAACCAAGCGACCACACCAAATTTCTTTATTAAGAAGCTATCTAACATCTTCATTTGCCCTTTCGACTCGGTTTAATTGACTTCGCCGATAAACTGCTCCGAATCAAGCACAGTTTAAGCAAAACCAGTATAACATAAGCAAATAAAATTGTTAGCCCCCCCCTTGCGTCAATCTGCAAAATTTGTTATAATTTTTCGCGTAATATTAACTTTAATTTCAGGTTAGGAGTCATATAGCCCATAATTCAGTGCGAATCAACGGCGAAATCCGCGCGCGCGAACTGCGTGTCATCGACGAAAGTGGTAAACAACTCGGAATCATGTCCAAGTTTGATGCCCTCGATGCCGCCCGCGATGCCGGACTCGATCTCGTTGAGATTTCGCCTCTTGCGACGCCGCCTGTTGCTAAAATCGTGGACTGGGGCAAATACCAGTACCAGAAGATCAAAGAGCAACAGCGCAACAAAAAGAACGTCCATCAGAGCGAAATTAAACAGATGCGACTTGGTCTCAAAATCGGTCAAAACGATTTGGATATCAAATTGCGTAAAATTCGCAAGTTCCTGAGCGATGGAGATAAGGTCAAAATTCAGGTGATTTTTCGCGGACGCGAGATGGCTCACCCGGAAATTGGTCACGCCCTGCTCGACCGAATATTGGATAGTTTGACTGATGTCGCCACTGCTGATCAAAAACCAGTGATGGCTGGCAAAAACCTGAGCGTAATGATAAGGAGTAACCCAAATGCCAAAGTTGAAGACGCATAAAGGCACAGCGAAACGCGTTCGTACGACAAAGTCGGGCAAATTGTTGCGACAAAACGCCGCGACGCACCACAAGTTGTCCACGCAAACCGCCAACGGCAAACGCGCCAAAGCGGAAGACACCCAAATCAAGGGCAAAATCGCGAAGGATATTCGCGATGCACTCGGGATTTAGCCCCGAGTAATTTTTGGAACTTTTAATAAGTTTCCAGAGTAGATAATTGTAAACTTAACAACAGGAGTTCAATAATGAGAGTTAAACGAGGAGTCAGCGCAAGAGCGCGACACAATAAAACATTGCAAGCCGCCAAAGGCATGTCGCACAGCCGCACCAGCGGTTTCCGCTTAGCGAAACAGGGCGTCATTAAAGCATTGCAATACGCATTCCGCGATCGCCGCAATAAAAAACGCGACCTGCGTAGTTTATGGATCACCCGTATCAACGCTGCCGCCCGCGAAAACGGCACTTCCTATTCCGCGTTGATGGCCGGATTGAAAGCTAAAAACATTCAGTTGGATCGCAAGATTTTGGCAGACCTCGCCGTCCGCGAGCCAGAAGCATTTGCCGCGATCGTAAAAACAGCGACAAAATAGTTTACAAAATTAGAACCGACCTACGATTTTGAGGTCGGTTTTGAAATCTTATGATAAAACCGTTTCTACCATTGCAGTCACAGTTTGTTCAGCTTTTTGCGCTTTATTGACAGTTTCTAAGATTTTAGCAATTCGACCCACCTCTTCTTCTGTGACAACGACACCGCCATAACGTAATAGTGGCTTATCTGAGTTGCCGTCTGTTTTCTCGGGCACATTATACCAATAATTGCCCATCAATCTGCCCATACCGTGTATTTGACCATTGGCGTCCGGCGAAGATTTTTGTTTCATATCGTAAAAATCTACGTGCATTACAATATTTTTCCCAGAACTTCCCGGTTGCGTTGATGCGCTAACAACAACTTTCATTCCATCTTGTTCTAGCGTGGCATTACGCAATTTCTCGCCCGTATGCCTGCTCGGTTCTTCATCTTTCAGAAATTCGCTGAACAATCCCGATGCATGCGTCTCATTACCCTTTTCGCTCTCGGCAAGAAAACTATATGGAATTGTTAAAGGTTTTACTAAATCGGATGTGCCTTGTTCCATCGCCTTCTCATTTTCATCTAATATCCTTCCGTTTTCTTCGTCGGATAATCTACGCAACTCACTATATGTACGTCCTTGTGCCGCCGCTTCCCTTAGCCGGTCACATTGGTCGCGTAAATTTTCACTTTCCTGCCTATTTTCAAATTCTTTTTCCATAGTCTTTATCCTTTGACTTTGATAAGTTTTTAGACCTACCAATGTTTAGCACGACAATGACAGCACAAAACCCAATAAAATGCAAATGTTTATGGGTTTACATTTTCTTCAATAACTTCGTCGCCCAATCATAATGGCTGCTCGTGGCGGAAACGAAATAAGCGCCGAGCGAGGTCGTGCCTGTCCAATCGTAACGGCTTTTTATAAAAAGTTCGTCGTTGTTATGTCGTCCCATGCGCTCCATGACTTCAGCATGGCTTTTGCGCAGAAGTTCTTTTGCTTCTGGTAGCGTGACATTTTGGTAATTTTCCCAAAATAATTTATTTAATTCTGGTGTCGTTTTCCAACTGAAACCCTCCGGAAGGAACGATACTTTTTCGCCCGCCGTATTCTTGTCATACCATTCGATCAGCATTTTGTGCCATTCATGTAGATGCATTAGTAGATCACGAGCGTTTTTATCCTGGATACCGCACATTATTCCGCTCCTTTCTCATCAGCAAGTTTCAATAATTTCTCAAAATTTTCCTGCGCTTGTTTTTCTAAATCTGCTTTAGTTGTTGGTCGTGACATTTTACACCCCTTTCTGTTATTAAATAACCGAGTGCCAGACCGCCGATAAGCCGGGTTCTGTCGTGAACGACCATCTATCTACTCTGTCCGTTGCCGAACAAATCTAGCGGATTTAATCGATCGGTTGACGAGCAGCCAATAATCCAATCTCCTTGCAGCCGACAGGGTTTACCTCCTCCGTATGTCACCATACGTCGCTGTGCGCTCTTACCGCACTCCTTTCACCCTTACCGTTCCTCGCGGAATTAGGCGGTATCGTTTCTGTGGCACTTTCCCTACGCTCGCGCGCGGTCGCCGTTAGCGACTGTCGTTGCTCTGTGCTGCCCGGACTTTCCTCTCGTGTATCGCAGAATCTGCATACACCAGTAGCCGTCTAGCGATCTGGCATAACGATTATATCACATATTTTATTCAAAACTGCCGTTGTGTATACTACAACGCTTATATCTGTAATCTAATCAAAACATTAAACTTGTTGTTCATTTTCATCAAGGACTTTATTGACCAAAGCATCCGCCATTCGATTATATTCACGATGAACATGGCGAAAAATCACCCGCCGAAATTGCGGCAACAAACGCATAATCCGATCGTGGATTGAGCGATATTCATTATTCTTGATGCTAAATAACCCGTTCATTTGGTTAACCACCATCAAATTATCACTATAAAATTCGATATTTTGAATTCCTAATTCCAACGCTCTAGTCAACGCCAGTTCGACGCCAACATACTCCGCCATACCGCTATTATTGCGACCGAGGAATTTTCCGCCCTGTGCCACGACATTGTTTTTGTTATCCATTATTATGTACGCGGACGCGCTCGGACCGGGATTTCCCCGCGATCCACCATCGGAATGTATAACGAATGTTGTATTTTTTTCATCACTCTTTGATAAATCCAGTATTAGGTCTGAACTATTATTTTGTTCAGAACCTAGATTTAATAAGATAGCAGTTGAATTGGTGACTAAATTACGTTGTATATTTTGCAACGCTTTCCAAACATAATGATCGTACTCATCGTCCATAGTCACGTGCGGATTACCACCGATTAAGCCGACCTCGTAAACGATAAATACGTACTGCAGTTCCCGATCGTCAGTATCGATAAAACTGGTTACGTCGCGTAAACGAAAGGTGTCCGGTTCAATACCAGCATGAATCTGTAACGAGCGTTTTAACGCATCGACCGGTTGTTCATGAACGTGCAACGACCCGCCCGGCAATTCATAGAGTCCGGCAATCTCTGGTCGACCGCCGTGACGACGCAATAGCAAAACCCGTCCGCGATGCGATACAACCGCACGGATTACGACTTTTTGCTTCATAATTTCCCGCCCATAATCATTCCAAGTATCCCATGGCGCAAATAGAATTCCCTTGATAACAAGGTGGGTGTCCTCAATGACCAACCACGGCTGGTCACCATAATTTGAACTCCCTATATTCTACAATGTTAGGAAATTATGCATCCATGGGACGAAACTATTTTAGCACCTTTTATCTATCTGCGCCAGTTAAAATATGCCGAAAATTCCATTGAACAATCGCAAGACAAACGAAATAATACCACCTAGAATAAAGTCTAGTGGTGCTGCTAGCACCACCACGATCACAAATATCACTATTAATCCCATCTTTTCGATAGATTCCATGACACGGCGAACATATTCTGGCGCGATGGCATATAGTACACGCGACCCGTCGAGCGGCGGAATCGGCAAGATATTAAACGCAAAAAAACCTAAGTTGGTCATTATGCCCACGTTCAAAAATATCGACAATATCCCACCCCATATGCCACTACTATAGACACCAAAAACAAAGTGGTCTATCGCGAAGAACAAAAACGCCAGTACTAAATTTGTTAGCGGTCCAACGATTCCGACCAGCGCTGCACCCCACTCGCCACCTTTTACTTTATCGGGGCGAAATGGCACGGGTTTTGCACCGCCGAATATCGGGAGGTTCGTTCCGAGAAATAGATTGCTGATAATCAAAAGCAACGGCAGAACAATGGTCAAAATGGGATCGATATGTTTTATGGGATTTAACGTCAAACGACCGTGTACCTTCGCCGTATCGTCACCCAGCCAGTACGCCGTCAACCCGTGCATTAGTTCATGTAATACTATGGATATAAAAAGTACAACAATCGCCACCACGATATATATAATAATATAAACAATGTCTTGATCCATACACTAATATTTTAGCAAATCCGCATTTTTTTCGCTACTATTGACCTAAATCATAAAAAACGCTATAATGTCAGGAAGTTTTAATATAGAAGGAGTTTTTAACTATGGCACGAGATCAGATAACGGGTAAAGGCAAGATGTTCGGACACAATGTAATCCCGAATTCCCAGCGCAAGACTAACCGCGCGTTCAAACCAAACCTGCAAAAGAAAACGTTTGTCGTCAACGGTAAAAAAGTTCGCTTGACGGTAGCAGCATCGACAGTTCGCACACTCAAGAAAAAAGGTTTCACCACGCAAGGTTCAACCGTCAAGACAGCGTAATGCAATAATGCCACAAATTCAAATCACCCGTAAAAACGGGTGATTTTTATATGTACTAACCCTACGACGTTCGACTCAATTCGTAAACCGTCATAACTTCCGGCAAATTGAGCGCACTCTTAACTTTTAGAGTTGGCGTTTTCTCGTGCAAGCAGTCCATTTCTTTGATAAACAGATCTACCGATTCTTGCAGGACTTCGTATTTTGTGTGACCATCTTCGTAATGAGTCGGAATGACAATTTTTGGTGAGATCTGGCGCACGATTGCCGCTGCGTCTTTTGCGTCGAGTGTAAATCCGCCACCGCCGACCGGTATGACGACAATATCTACGATGCCAATATTTTCTAGATCATCGTCACTCAATGGTGCTACTGTGTGACCGATCACTGCGAGGCGAACGCCATCGGTTTCCACGCGATACATTGTGGCGTTCTTTGCTTTTTCGTCCGCACCGATATGCGATCGCGCCGGAATCCCCCGCACGCTCACGTCGGTGTGTTCATATTCACCCGGCATATCAATGACGAAATTTTCCGCATCCATTTCGCTGGGCGCAAAATTTTCTTGTGTCGCTAAAATTACCGCATCTGGATTTCGTGCCTCTTTAACTGATACATTTATTGTCGGATCAACAACAATCAAAATCTTTTTATCCTTGATAACAACACAGTTTGCACCTTTATACTCAATTTCCATTTATTTTTTCTCCTTTATTGTATTATTTACATCATATTCCTCCGACAAGACACTACTTTTGTCCAAAACTACAACATGTTTTGCCGACAGAATATCCATTACGAACTGATCCCGCACGCTGTATCGATAATAAAAATCATTGAACGTCATTGTCGTGTATGCTAAACTACTGCTACTGTCGTGTTCTAATGCCTTGATCGTATTTTTCAGCTTGATTTGGCTAATATTGTCGCCGGCGATTAAAACATCGACTTGGCTGTCCGAGCCATGCACCAATTTACCGGAAAACAGCACGGCACCTATATCACCGATAGAATTGAGTTTTTTCGCCCATGTATCGATTGAAACTTTTGTATCACTCGCAACCGCTTCGGTGTTAGTGAAGATCGTCTTCAGTGGCTCGTAGAATTGATAGGCGGTATCAACTTCGTAGTAGAGTTTGTTATCAGTGGTTTCGGCGCGCACAACGCCAACGCTAACCAAATTTGCAAGTTCGCGACGTACGCTATTGATTTGTTCGTCTACCTCGCGAGTAATTTCGCGTACGTAAAATGCGCGTCCTGGGTTATTCAGGAACAAATTTAATAATTTTACTCTTGTTTTTGAACTAAATAATGCGTCAATCATCACTTTTCTCCCTGTGAACAATTATACCACCATTATAAAATTCGAGCAAATTTATTGTTCGTTACTATCGCACAGAATCCCAAAAATGTAACGTTCGATTTCGTCGAGCGGCAGCCATTTGATTTCTGGGTTGCGTCGAAACCAAGTTATTTGCTTCTTTACTAAATGCCAATCGTCAATCTGGAAAAGAGACACTGCCTCGTCCCGCGAAATTTCGCCGTTTATCATTCGCCACACGATTGGATAAATATTGGATTTCATTGATTCTAAATCAAATGAATATTTTTTCGCCAATGTTTGCGTTTCCGCTTCGATCTCGCCATTAAACATTTGCTCGGCGCGGTCGGCGATTCGTTTTTGTAATTCTTCTTTGTCTGTTGTTATACCGACAACAGTAGTATCTGGACGTATGTGTTTTCGATTGTTTTTTACAATCCCCTGCCGTTCGATTTCGCGCATTAAATAACGTTTATTTTTATCGTTTTCCGGGGGGTTAATGTTGTTAACACGACAATATTTTTGCAAATCCTCAACCGACATTTTTTCAAGTTTTGCGCGCAAGTTTTTATTAACATCATCACCGAATTCGTAATCGTAAATCACTCCGTCAATATATAATCCCGACCCACCAACCAAAAACGGAATTTTACCGCGCGCCCGAATGTCGGCAATTTTAGTATTGGCGTATTTTTGAAAATCCGCCACCGTAAATCGTTCATTTGGTTCGACCAGATCAATTCCCCAATGCTGAACCTGATTTTGCTCGTCGGGCGTTGGTTTCGCCGTACCGATGTCCATATATTTGTAAATTGCCCGTGAATCCGCCGAGATGATTTCGCCGCCATATTTCTTCGCTAACTTAATCGCGATGCCGGTTTTACCGCTAGCGGTCGGACCGACGATGACGATCAGCGGTTTTCCTATGGCAGCCATCGACGCTCCGCAAAATCAACGATTTTGAAATCTTTAATCGGCACGTTTTCAGATTCCAACGCCATTTGATGACCGCGCTTGCCGCCGTAATAACCGGACGCCAAACCACCGGAACGATTCACCACCCGGTGCCACGGCAAATCCGGATCGCCGAAATGCGCGATACCACCGACGATCCGCGCCGCGAACGCCGACCCGCACAATGCTGCGATGTCGCCATAAGTCATCACCCTTGCATACGGAATTTGCGATACTAGATCACAAACTCGTGCACAGAAATTATTATCAACCTCAGGTTTCATGTCCTTATTTTAACACATTATAAGCTGAAATACTCCGCCACCGCTTCCCAGTCTTTCGCCCGTGTGACGTTTTTGTGAATATCCGCGTTGCGATTCCAGCCATAATCGCCGAACAACAGACACTCCACACCCGTCTCTGCCGCGCTGTTGACATGTTTTGGCTGATCATCAATCAGATATGAAGCACTGATTTCGCGAAGTCTATCAGTTTTGGTCATTTTATGCTTAATGTGCAATTCTTCGTCGCTATCATATATTCCGGCAAAATAAATTTTGTCGAATGTGTCTGCAAAATATTTTTCTAGCCAATTTAGCGTGACGTCGCGCAAGAACGTTTGTCGCGAAGTCAGAATTACTAGTTCAAAGTTTGGTTTGAGTTTTTGCAAAGCTTCGTAACTGCCTGGCACAACTTCAAACATACTCGGATAGCCCGCTTCGCAAAATTCCGTAAACACCGTTAAGGATTGGTCTGGTCCAAACATACTAATCCAGCTCTCTGTGGTATGTTCACAATCCATGACAATATTTTTCTTTTCGCGAAGAAATTGTGTCGCTGTGTTCGCAGTTCTACTTAGCACGTCGTCGATATCGACCGCAATAATTGGTTTTACTTTCGTAGTCATATTTACAATACTATCACCAGTCATAGCGACGATTTTCCTACGCGACCACGTGCCTCGTTTGCGATTGATTCGATCAATTTTTCAGGTTCATAAACGTGCTCCACGTCAGCGTTAGCATCCAAGTCACTGCGAACGCGCAGCGGCAACAGACTGCTCTCCGCCTCTTTATCGCCGATCACAATCGAATACGGCACTTTCATTATTTCGGCGCTCCTGATTTTTTTGCCGACCGAGTTGTTGCTGTCGTCCAAGGTCGCACGCACGCCATTTTCCTTTGCAAAATTCATTACTTTCGTTGCTAACTTGACAGCATTTTCAGAGTCGTTAACCAAAATCACGCGCAATTGTTCCGGCGCGCACCAAATCGGGAATTTGCCGGCGGTGTGCTCAATATATATCGACAAGAATCGTTCGATTGATCCCATAATCGCGCAGTGGATCATTACGATTCGCTCACGTTCGCCATTTTCGTCGATACAGGTCAAATCAAATCCTTCGGGTTGATTGAAGTCGAGTTGGATCGTCGCCACCTGCCACGTTCGACCGATCGCGTCGCGCGCGATGAAATCGATCTTCGGTCCGTAAAACGCCGCTTCACCGACACCGTCCATATAGTTATCACCAACCTTTTTCGTAATGACATTTAACAACTGTTTTTCTGTGCTCAACCATTTTTCCTCTGTTCCCGAATAAGCGTCCATGTTGGCGGGGTCGTGAGTTGAAAAACGCACTTTTAATTCGCCGAATCCCACCGTTTTGTAAAAACGATTTATGATATCCCAGACATTCAAAATTTCCCGCTCGACCTGGCTGACGCGACAAAAAACATGGGCGTCGTCTTGGGTTAGAGAGCGCACTCGGCTCAACCCCGACAATTCGCCCGATTGTTCGTCGCGATAACACGTGGTCGTTTCGCGATAACGAATCGGCAAATCGCGATAACTGCGCACCTGTGACGCGTAAATTTGCGTGTGATGCGGACAGTTCATCGGTTTCATCGCAAATTCGTGACCTTCGCGAGTTTTGATCCGGAACAATTCATCCTTGAACTTCTTCCAATGGCCACTGGCGACATAGGCGTCTTTTTTCGTGATGTGCGGAATATTGACCTCTTGATAACCATACTCGTCGCGCAAACTCTGCACGAAATTGTCTAGTTGACGGCGCAGGACTGTACCCCGCGGCGTAAACAGCGGCAAACCCGCCCCAATCAAGTCGCTAAATACAAACAGATCCAGTTCCTTGCCTAACTTGCGGTGATCGCGCTTTTCGGCCTCTTCTAACATATTTAGGTATTCGTCTAATTTCGGCTTAGATTCAAATGCCACGCCGTAAACTCGCGTCATCATCGGATTTTTTTCGCTACCACGCCAATATGCACCCGCTACACGCATCAATTTGAATGCGTCTGGTGCGATTTCGCCACTGTTCGCTACATGCGGACCGCGACATAGGTCGGTAAAATCGCCGTTAGTGTAAAATGATACATTTTCGATTTTCGCGTCACCGTCAGTCGCCAACCCCAATTCATCGGCGTCCAGATTCTTCGCAACAGTTGTGCCTTCGCGTTTCAAATCGTTCAACAGTTCCAGTTTGTAAGGCTGCCCCGCCGCCTTTGCCCACGCGATCGCGTCGTCAATTCCCTTCTCGCTGCGCACAAAGTCCTGTTTTTCAGCGATGATTTTGCGTATTTCTTTTTCGATTTTTGCGAAATCGTCAATGCTGACCTTCTTGTCGCCTAAATCTATGTCATAGTAAAAACCGTTCTCGACCACCGGTCCAACACCAAATTTAACTGCGCCTACGCCGTAAATTCTCTGAACCGCCGACGCCATAATGTGCGCCAAACTGTGTCGCACCGCATATAATTTTTCGTTTTCCATAGTCCTCCTTATTTAGATTAATTGATAATTTTCTGATGCAAATAGAATTTAACCCCGAAGGGTCGTTGTCAGTTTGGTTGTCAAAATTATCGTCTTCATACTTAAATTTTACCACATATTGCAATAATCAACAATATCGTGTAGAATATCAGGTATTGGGTTGTTAGCTCAGTTGCTGCGTGAAACGCAAATCAACTAGCGCGCATCGCGCTCGGTCGTTGGCAATAGATCTTTCGTCCCACGTACATTGTGCGATTTGGTTTCGGGTTGTTAGCTCAGTTGGCTAGAGCGCGTCCTTGACGTGGACGAGGTCGGGGGTCCGAGCCCCTCACAACCCACCATAATCGAGATTTTCCGAAAAGTCGCTCGTTTGAGCGATTTTTTAGTTGAGATCCTGATGATGAATTATCACTTAATAATTCTAATCTCATTAAAGTTCTTCCCGCTACCGCGTTCATTTGCGTGAGTGACGCAAAAGTTTTCTGAACAGACTTGCTACGCCGGCTTTCTTGCTTGCGTAATCTTCTTGCGCAAAACTATCTAGTCTCTCATATTCACCGTACGCGTTTATAATTCCGGCAACGTATTTTTTATTTACAACCCAGCCGGTCTCGGTCATAATTTTGAAATCAGGAGGTAACCCGCCATGATTCTCCGCAGCACGGACTATGACGGCGCTACTCTCGTTAGCATTCCAGCCGTTAGTTCTTGAAGGTTGGGTATAGCCCATCTGATCCGTATGCGAACTAAATGTTTCGGATATACATTCTATGACCAATCTTTTCACCGTAAGGGTACACTATTCCGCCGTTATCTTGTAAATATTGTAGACCCTCGCCCTGACCCGCAGATATATTTGTTCCGACAACGAATCTACCCCCCCAGTTTTTGAGCCTGGTCTTCGGGCAATTTTCCAAACGTCACAGCGCGAGAATCTGGCGAACTATATAAATTATTTAATCTAATCTCGTCGCGCACAACAGAAAAGCTCGACTTTGCGTCGTGCTGTGATATATTTTCACTTGCCTGTTCATCTGGAATCATATATTCAACTTGGACAACCTTTCCACCGCCCGCCCAATTTTTACCTATCTCGATCGGTGGCATTTGACTCACCCATTGACCAACGGGATAAACCTGCCCTTTTTGCGAACCAGGCAGCCTCCTATCGACAAAACCGCCCATCATAGCCGTTTTCGTCCCATTTTCTTCGATGATTATAACACCGCGATTTTGTTTATCTGCCAAATTCACCGGTAAATTCACAATGTCACCCTGTTGATGTGCTACCCTAGACAACACTCCATCTTCGCTCAAAAAATCTTGCCTGTTGAAATTTAACCATGGACTTTGAAAATTCCCGTTACTAGCGGTATTTTGTGGATTTACGTTGTTATGATTCATAATTTTGGTTTAATTTTTGTCTATTCTACCAATTATTTTAGCATGTATATTTGTTAAACAAAAGTTTTTTCCTTTCCGCAAGTTTTCCACATAAATTTTTGGGTAAAACCACCGAATATATATCACAACTGATATAAAGTTTATGTATATTGGGTATTGACTCGAAAATAAAAGTGTGCTATAATGATAAGCGCAATGGACAAAAGTTCTAGCAATCGAGATCGAAAGATCTCAAGACTATCACAGTTCCACATTTACTTCGAAAGTATCTAAGGAACGCAAAAACTCTGCAAAAGAAAGTTACCCCGCCCCAACCGGAGAAATCCAAAGTGGCGGGTTTTACTTTTATTCGACCTATTTACTTCTTAATGACTTTATCTGTAACATCAAATTTATCGAGGTATTTACCGGTCATTAGGTGAATTTGAGCAGAATACGCACAACAACTACTATAAACTATCGCTGTGATCGGCAATAGTGCCCACTGCGCAATCATAATGATAAATTTAGTTTTACGATAGCGACGTGGACGCGGCGGCAACATTGTAATACTGACAAAAACACTAACGAGCAGACCGATTATAGCGATATTTTGAATCTGGGAGATGATTATCGGCAGGTCGTTCACGATAATATTTTGATGCGCCGCCGTCGGATTGAGATACAGCGGCACCCAACCGCCGAAAGCCACAATCGGCGCGACCACCGCCAACATCAAATGTCCCTCTAATAATCGCACGAAACGCGTCCAACCCGCCCATTTTTTAACAGTGCAATCTTTGCGCAATAGATTGTGCGCCACGTACGGAACATCGCTCGCACCATACGTCCAGCGACGAAGTTGGATATACTGCGCTTTCAATGTCTTGCCATACCCTGTCGACGCGACTGCTGACTGCCCGAACCCGATACGCAGCGGTACAACCGAATAATCGCCGTCAAAGTAGAAATAACTACGCCAATATTGATGACCGTCCTCGACCACAGTACGCTTTGACCAAAAATCCATGCCGATCAATGCCGCCATACTTTGAGAATGCGCCGCGAAATTGCGCAGCTGATGCGGGCGCATTGAACTTATCATGTTCCAGAACGAATTGCCCGTCGCCACTACACGAACCGGCGCGGGGACGTCCCAAATGTTGTTGGTTAGCAAACATATCGGTTGAAACGCCACGCGTTGCCGATTGGGTGTCACAATCCATGTATACGTCAAAAACGAAAAGTATTTGCGATGCGGGCTGTTATCGCAGTCTTGTGTTGTAATAATTACATTTTCGGGATCAATCCCGCGTTCCTTAACCCATTTTTTCATATATTCGCCGGCGTACGTGATATTACCGCCCTTGCCGATTACTTCATCAGGAAGATCAGCAGGATGTTCCACAAAAATCAGTTCCTTAAACACATTTTGCCAATTTTTCTTAATTTCGGCGACAGTATCCAACGCTTTTTGCCCACCGCGTTGTTCGTATGCGACAACCACAATTAGGCGATTCTTGATGTCATAATCGCTATTTTGCAGAGCCTGGAGCGTTGGCTCAAAAATTTCATACTCCTCGTTATAGAAAGGTATTATCACCATATTGATAATTTGACTCGGTTTTGGGAATTCCCCGCTGATCTCAGAAAGTCGCTGCAGATTGAGCGCGTGCTGGCGCAGAGTTTTATCGCGATCATTAATGTATCTTTTATAGCGCCCGGCGTGTTCCGACGGATTTTCCAACTCCTCTAACCACGTTCGCCAATCGATTTTTTCAGTCCTAGCAATAGCGATTCGTCCTTGGGTGACGCGATATGCGATACCAACGGCACGCACGAACATAACCAGAACGATCGACAAAACATAAATCGCTGCCGCAATCGGGGCGAACGCGCTCAAAAACACAAAAAGTACAATCAAACCGATCGATAATGCGCCCGGCAAAATCTCAAAAAAACGATATTGTGGCGTTCGTTTGCCATCGTGATCTTTTAATAGCGGGATTTCAATATCTGTCATATAAATGCTATACTCACAACATTAAGTAACGCTATCATCAAAATTATCGCCATAATCATGACAGCTGACGTTAAACATAGAAATGTCAGCGTTAACGGTCGTCCTTTAGTTTCCAAAATCTTTAGACTGGCGAAGAAATTGATGATGAAATATACCGCGCCGAATACAATAAAGTTGATTGTAGAAAACCATTCACCGCGCGAACAGTTGGCCGAATAGAACGAACTGCACCGTTCGACGACTTGTAGTTGACTCGGATGCGTACTTAATGATGCGATAACGATAAACGTCGCGGATTCCAATAACAATAAAATCCACAGCCCTATAATGACGCGGCTTTTGAATGCTTCGGCGATTGCTGACTTTATATTCATAATCTATTGCCCACCGTTCAACCTTGGTGCGGGTGCGGAGGGTCGAACTCCGTTCTCAACCTTGGGAAGGTCACATAATGCCGTTATACGACACCCGCTTAACCCAGTGGAGCGAGTTTATAACTACGCTCGCACCTACTATTCTAACACAAGAGAGCCAGAAACCGAAGTGCGGAAGCCAACAGATAATTTCAAG
>WRGU01000035.1 GCA_009787015.1 Candidatus Saccharimonadota bacterium
CCACCGAAACCGGAATCTATGCCGACAATTCTGGCAACAGCCCGAGTATCAACAACAATGATTTAACCGTAACCGTCCCGTCGGATATTGCGAATGGAACATACACGTTGACCGTTACATATAGGGCAGTGGAGAATGAAACTGCGAATGATGATGACGATGACGATGACGATATCGATTTAGTATTTGATCCATCACCATTATCCTGCGGCACCGGACGTCATTCCGGGCGACTACACGTTTCGCGATTTCGGGTTTTCGGTGCGCTGTCTCGTGAAATACTAACCTAGACCCTGAAACAAGTTCAGGGTGACAAGAAGGCAATGTGAAAAAAGGTGTCACCCTTTTATGGGAAAAAGCACCCGTTGTGACGCGACTAATCTTTAGTTTCGCTAGCTTTTAACTTCTTGATGGCGCTGTGTTCGAGCAAAGATTTGAGTTGGGTGATGGCGGTGGTGTTTAACGAACTGTTCACGTACAGGCCGGGTAAGAGTTTGAATATCGTGAAATAAAATTCCCAACACCAAACAATCCCATGACCATACGATCACGAGAACAGTGTATCACACTTATGCTATCTTGTCAATACTAATGATAATGCCGCAGTGCTACAATCGGGTCGTAATTTGATGCGCGGATGGCGGGGGAGAAGCCGAAGACTAGACCAATCGCCAGCGGTGCGCCGAGTCCGACGACGAAAATATAGTAGTCAAACACGACTGGCAGCGAAAATTGCACGCTGATCAAATATCCCGCGCCATAGGCGAACAACAGCCCCAAAAATCCGCCGGTTAGGGTGATAAGTAATGCCTCCAACAAAAATTGTTCGCAGATTTGGCGTTTGGTGGCGCCGACGGCTTTTCGGATGCCGATTTCGCGGATGCGTTCGACGACGCTGACCAACATGATATTCATGATGCCGATGCCGCCGACGAGCAACGAAATTCCGGCGAAAATCAGCGCTGCGACGGTGATGGTTTCCAACCAATTATTCATGAATCCCGACATTTCCGACGACCGGCCGACGCTGTATTCTTTGGTGTCGAGGTGATTTTTATCGACGGTTTTGGAAATATTCTCGATCAATTTTGCGTCGTTTTTGTTGTCTGCCTGGATCAGGATTTGACCGATTTGTTTGACGTCGCCGGTGAATTTCACGCCGCTGTTCATGGAAATGAACGCGGTTTTGTCGATGTCGACGCCGGTGGCGGAAATCGGTCGATTGAGATTTTTGATAACGCCGATGACGATGAAACGCTGACCTTTGATGACCACTTTTTGGTTGATGACTTCCTTATCGCCCAACAGCCCCCACGCCAATTTTTCGCCCAAAACAACTTGGCTGTATTTTGATTCATCGTCGAACCATTCGCCGGATGTCATTTTTAGGTTTAACATTTTCGGAAAATCCGCGTTGGTGGCGACGATTGACACGTTGTCATAGACATTTTTGTCGTTTTTGGCGTTGCCGTACAAAAACATCATCGGCGCGATTTTTTGTACGTTGTCCAATTTTGCAACTTCGTCGAAATCGGTTTCAGTTAAAACTGTGACACTCGGGATCTGGAGCGGGGAAAAAGTTTCCATGCCGGTCGTGCTGTGTTGTTGACCGCGAATGACGATTAAATCCTCGTGACCGGATTCGGAGAATTGACTTTCGACACTCTGACGCAAACCGCCGCTGACGATCAGAATTAGCGAAATGATAAATGATCCGATCATCACGCCGAGTGTGGTCAGGATTGTGCGCATGCGATGCGCTTTCAAACTGTTGGTTGCCAGGTGAAAACTAATTGGCAGGATCATTTTTTGCCTTTCTTGCGGTACTTTTTGCGGTGCGATACGAATTTGGTTTGTTCGGTGACTTTGTGTGCGGGATTTTCGACTAGTTCAATATCTTTATCGATTTTTCCGTCCTTCATGCGGATGATGCGCGAGGCATATGATAATAATTCGGGGTTATGCGTCACCATCAGAATCGTGTTGCCGGCGCGATGGATATTGGTCAATTCATCCATGATGATTTCTGAATTTTTACTGTCGAGATTGCCGGTCGGTTCGTCCGCCAAAATGATCGATGGGTTGTTGATTAGCGCGCGAGCGATAGCGACACGCTGATTCTGACCGCCGGATAGCTGATATGGGAAATAGTACTCGCGATTTTGCAGGCCGAAATTCGTCAAAACTTTGCTGGCGCGTTGCAGATGGCGAAAATGCAAACCGCGCGAGTAGGTCAGCGGCAGCGCCACATTATCGATCACGGTTAATTTGTTGATCAGATTGTAATTTTGGAACACGAAACCGATTTCGCGATTGCGAATTTTTGCGGCGCGTCCGTGACCGATTTTCGCCACATTTTTGCCGCTCATCAAATATTCACCGTCGGTTGGTTTATCGAGCAATCCAATGAGGTTGAGCAGGGTGGTTTTACCGCAACCGCTCGGACCCATGATCGCCACGAATTCGCCGCGATGAACCGTCAAATCGACGCCGTCCAACGCAAAAGTCGCCGTGTCGCCAAAACCGAAACGTTTTTGAACCTGGTGCAGGGAAATTACCGGCACTAATTCGTTGTCATTCTCGCTTTTATCTGTCATCTATAAAATATTGTACAACGAATTTTGAGTCGCGACAAGAGCGCAAATTGTGATAGAATAGTTGCAGGGAAGAGTGGCCGAGTGGTTTAAGGCGCACGCCTGGAAAGTGTGTTGGGTCGAAAGGTCCTCGCAGGTTCAAATCCTGTCTCTTCCGCCAGATATTATTTGCTATCGTCGGAATAACTTTTTTCGAAAAACCCTATAACACGTTAATGTTTTGTGATATAATTAGAGCATTCAAAACCAAAGGAGATTGGGATGAAAAAAGTGGTTAATGGGGCGAAGTTGTTAGTGTTCGTTTTTACGCTTGCGGTGTTTTCGTCGGCTACTTGTACTGCGGTCGAATCCTCAACCGCTTCTCACAATCTTAAACTCAATATCTACGATTCCACATCTCTCGACACAATACTCGAAACTTGTGATCAGATCAAGGCTGATCAGGAAAAGAATCATACTTATACCGACGAAACATACAATCATTTAATGGAAGCTTGCGAAGGAGGGCATAGTACTCTCGATTGCCTTCACGACGCGTTGCAAAACAACACCGACGCGTCCGAATGCAATAATCCCGACGACGAGAAAGATCATATTGATGACGCTATCAATAAACTCGTTCCCACCGGTAAAAAACCCACTCCGCCCAATACGGATGCTGGTTCTACCTGGATATTCACTCTGTTTGGCAAAACTTATGCAATATCAACTGCTCTATTGATCTTGCTATCCTGTGCTGCGTTGCTTGCTATTATCCTAACTATCTACCTAATCCAAAAACGTATCGGGGATAAGGGAATAAATGGCATCAGGATCAAAAATCCATGGAATAAGAACAGTTATGAGAGAGTCTATGAGAGCAAGTTGGCAAAGAAGCACGAAGATGATCCATTAACCGAAATAATTGATGTGAGCCAGATCATACGCAAATACCGAATCAAGTTCATATTGTGGCATACGATACCAATGGCGGCTATTGTGGCGACATTTTTCGCGTTGCTGATGGCGACGGCACAGATTAGTGCGGACAGTCAATATGCCGACATATCCCTCGTCACAACCGGCAACGCCACCGTCACGATCATCAACATAGATAAGAAGACAGCGGGCAATACCGCTGCTAAACCATCGAAAATCAACCAAATCAGCACCAATATTCATAATGGCGGTGTTATTGATGCCGATGGCGGGGTTTTTGCCAAATATACTCCGCAACCCGTCGGATCGCAAACAATCGGACAGTTTACGACACTCCTAAATAATATGACCCTCACCGCAACTAAAACCCAGTCCACCGCGCCGGGCAGCAGCAATTTAAGTCCCAGCACCAACATCATTCAATCCACGATATCCAATCCCGACGGAGTTTTGCTCGTGCCGGCGACATTTGATCATACTACTCTCGATGGTCAACATACGTTCAATCATACGCTCGCTGTTAATCTCGCTAATATCTCGAATATTACCAATGGTACGTATAATATCAATCTAACATATACTCTAACCGTGGACGAACCGGTGCCGGTGCAGGAATTTACGTTCACAGTCAGTACGCGATATATTCGTCCGTACGGAGATCCTAATGATTATAACTGTTATGGACAGGGAAATTTCAGTTATCGAGTGATGAATTCCAGGGGCGATTTCAGTAGTCCCATTGCTTATAATGAATTTTATGTTGATCCAATTGACATCGTTGGACTGCCGTATGATTGGGACATCACGATTGACAAGGGTACGTCAAATCAAGTGGGTCCAATAAATTTTGCCGGGGAAACTTATCGCGAATATTACAATCCCAATCCTCCATATAATCCTGTCACAATCGGCGATAAAATCATCCTGGACGGGTTGAGGTGCGGGGAAGATCATACTATCACCATCACATCCAACGGATCGGCGCAGTTCGGTTGGGCGCGCGCGTATGGGCTCAATGGCGCGGAATGTTATTTTTACGACAATAACGGCATTGAGAGTTCTATAACTCATCTCAACACGCCGTTGCCGCTCCGCGGGTTTATGGAGAGTTCGACGTCGGCAAGACATGCGTTCACCAATATATTCGGCGGATGCGAAGGTTTAGAAAATTCCATGAGTCTAAACGTAAGTAATGTCGACACGTCAAAAATAACCAATTTCAGTTATATGTTTTCGCACGCGCATCGGTGCGGTACAACGCTTTTCACTAATAAAATAAATTCTCCGATTGATATTTCAAATCTCAACACCAGTGGCGGCGTTAACTTTGCAGGAATGTTTGCGTATACTCACTCAGATAACGGCGGACTTAGCGCCCCGATTGATATATCCGGACTAAATACCAGCCACGGTGTGGATTTTTCGTACATGTTTGCGTATATGCATTATGAAAATCACAATCTGTCCACTTCTAGCTATCCGAAAACTGGCATGCGAACCCCAATCAATCTGTCGAATCTCGATGTCAGCAGCGGTACGAATTTCACGGGTATGTTTGCGTATACTCATGGCATGAATTATGTTATGACCAACGTCGCCATCGGTCAGATGCGTTTTCACGATTCATTCAAATCAAAATATGCTTTATGGGATAAAACGGATACGCCGAACAACACTTTCGCCGGTACTTTTGCTTGGTATAGCAGGAACGACGGCTATTGCGAGGGTCACAACGAACACGACGAAGATACAGATACGGACGAATGGGTGGAAGAATGTTTCGGTCCAGACGAGGGCGCAGAACCGCGCTTTAACGACGGCACGGTACTGTCGTCAGCTGGCTCAACTGGCTTGGTGTGGGGTGACACGCTGCCATATGCCGATCGAACCGGCATTGTCCCCGCGCCGGTTAATGATGGTTGGATTTAGATTTACATTTTTGAAATTAAAATAATCTACCACTAGGTTCATGTTTAGGGGCTTCAGTGTCTCACCCTTTTATGGGAAAAAGCTGTTTGTCATTCCGGCTTTATGCCGGAATCCATTACTTGATATAAATATGTGCAATATAAATTATTTCTGTTTCAATAATAATCCCTCAAAGTAATGGGATTCCGCGATTGCTACGCAACGCAGAATGACAAGGGCAGGGTGACGGTATTGCTTCGCCTACGGCTCGCAATGACAAGCACCATGGATTCCCGTGACAAGCCCGAGAATGACAAAAACCCAACACCAAACAATCCCATGACCCATACGATCACGAGAACAGTGTATCACACTTATGGTTTCTTGTCAAGTATTTTCGAAAGGGGACTAGCGGGTGCGGAGGTCGCGGCGGCAAAATATGGGGAGGGAAATGATTAGGGGAATAATTATGAGGCAAGCGATGACGATGAGGTTGTCGGTTTGGAAGCCGTAATCCATGACTGATGGATTGTTATAATAATAGAAAGGCGTCATTTTGGCAAGAGTTTCCAAAATGTCCGCGCCGCCGCGCAGGCTGGACACAAAGTAGCCGATTAGTGCGTAAAATCCGACCACTACGCCCGCCAGGGCTTTGCGTCCGAACATCGCTGACAGCGAGAACATTAAACTCGCGAAAACCAGTGCCAACAACCAGACCGCTACGCATGGCAAAAATAGCGTTTCGATGCTGATGGCGTCGCCTAAAACGACCGATCCGACGAATGTGCCGAACAGGAATCCGGCCATGACGATCGCCGAGGCGAAGATGATAGCGAGAAATTTTTGAATAAAGTACGATGCGCGGCGACGCGGTCGGGCGAGTTGCGACAAGAGTCGTCCGTCGCTTTCTTCCTTGGCGAAGGTGGATGAGGTGAAGGTGATGGCGAACACGATCACGATCAGCGCCATCTGCCCCATGACTTCCAATCCGATGAAACCTTTTAATGAGCTCCAGATTTCCCCGTTCGAGCCGAACCATACCGCCAGCGAATCCGGCAAATCCGCCATCATGCTGGAAAACGCGTCTTTCATCGGCGGAAAAATTTGCAGCAACAGTAGGTTCGTCGCGAACAGCGCCAGCGTCCAACCTAAAATCACCCAGCGTTTTTCGAACAGAGTTTTGCCGAAAGTCGTTCTAAGCATGGTTATCTCCTTCGTAAAATTGCATGAATGCGCGGTTTAGGTCGCCCGCCGAGATTTGGTAATGCAGATGGTATTTTTCGAGCATCGCGATGAAATTTTTACGCGCGATGTCGTTGAATTGCGAGAGGTCGATCGAGATTTTTTCGCCAGATCTCTTGGATAGTTCAAATTTGGTGATTTGCGCCGCGATTTTTCCCTCGCGAATGAAAACGAATTCGTCGCAGAGTTCCTGGACCTCACTCAAAATGTGCGATGAGATGAAAATAGTTGCCCCGTTGGCGCGAAATTCGGCGATTAATTTGCCAAATTCGTTTTGAATCAGCGGGTCGAGCCCGTTAGTCGGTTCGTCCAAAATCAAAATTGCCGGTCGGTGTTGCAGGGCGGAAACCAGGGCGACTTTCTGGTAATTGCCGGTCGATAATTTGCCGATTTTGGCGTCCCAATCCAAATTTAATCGTTTCGCGAGTTCCATGGCGTAAGTTTTATCGAATTTTCCGTTCAAATGACCCAAATATTTTAGTTCCTGACCCACGGTTAAAGTTTTATCGAGCGCGAAATTATTTGATAAAAATCCCAAACCGACGCGCGTTTTGATTTTGCCGGGTTTAACGGCGCGACCATTGATCGTAACGGCGCCCGACGTTGCGTTCAGAAATCCTAGCAGGATGTTGATAGTGGTGGACTTGCCTGCGCCATTCGGTCCGAGAAATCCGGTCACCGAACCGCTTTTGATGGCGAAACTGACATCGTTTAGGGCGTATTTTTTGCCAAATTTCTTGGTGAGGTGTGAAACCTCGATAATGTTCATGCTTATATTGTAACACGAAGCGAACAAAAAAATGAACTCGTTCATTTTTTTGAGCGAGTGTACAATACAACGTTAGTTATATTGTAACACATTTTGAGCGACGCAAACCGTTTCGGACCGCCGACCTCTTGCTCTCTCGAGCGAGGCGGGATGAAGCGGTGAGTAGGAGCGGAAGACTTGCAAACCTAAAATTTTCTGCTATAGTAAATGTCTAGAATAGGAAGAATGAGAAAGGTTAGGATATCTTATGGTAGCAATAAATATTGATCTTGTTGGTCAGAAAGGTAATGTCGAGCCCAAGTTGGAGCCGGTATTATCGCAATACGAGTGGGCGGACGGCATTTACGACAGCGAACAAATCACGGCGGGTTTGACGAACGAAACGCACCGCGTTATGACCGTAGGCGGAAATGCTATCGTGCAAAAAATCAATCAAGGTGTCTTTCATGATGTTGAGGGGTTGATGGATAATGTGGCGATGGTAACTGAACATATCGCGCGGAAAGCAGCGGCTCGCGGTGTTCCGTCGGAATACGTGGTGAACGTTGTAAAAACTGCAACAGGTGATAATTACGCGACGGTGGACGGCGGAGAGGGCAAGAAGCCGGAAGCATGGCGCGTGTTGACCGAAGTTCCGGACGGTCAGATCCTGAACAAAGTTGGCAGTTACGATCAGGCGGAGGTGGTGGCGTGGACTTTTGGGCAGTTTTCGGGGGAACTCGCCGACTTCCCTGCTGATCAACTGCACGAAACTATTCCCGACTTTCATAACACGCCGAAATATTTTGAAAAGTTGATTGCGGCGAAAGAAAACGCGGTGGTCAACGATCCAGAGGCTGATGAACTGTTCGGCATTATCTCCGCCGAGAGTCATAGATTTGGCTTGATCGTTGATAGGTTAGAGAGCGGGGAAATTCCGATGCGCGTAGCGCACAATGACACGAAAGCCAACAACGCCATCGTACATATCGACGAGGAACATCCTGAAAATAACGTGCCGATTGCGGCAATCGATCTCGATACTGTTATGCCAGGATCTATCCTCTTTGATTTCGGCGATGGTGGTGGATTTGCGTGTAATAATGGCAAAGAAGATGAAATGAATCCTGAAAATGTTCATTTACGTCGAGATTTGTTGGCAGGTTGGGCGGCGGGATATTTTCGTGGCATGCGCGATCGCGGCGTCGAGTTCACCGATTCCGAAGTCGACCACATGGTGGATTCGATCGTTGTTTTAAGGGCAGAACTCGCCATGCGATTTTTGGCGGACTATTACATGGGCGATCCACGCTTCCCGAAAGATGAAAATCGTCCGAGACACAATCTCGAACGCGCCCGGGCGCAAACAGCGTTAGTGTTAGATACTATAGATCATAAAGATGAACTTCAGGAAATCATATATCGAAAACGCGACGAAGTGCGCGGTGAAGCAATAGGGGAATAATACCTGGTCGGGACGACTCGACTTGAACGAGCGACCTCACGCCCCCCAGGCGTGCGCGCTACCAACTGCGCCACGCCCCGACACCTAAATATTGTAGCACATTTTCGATTTACAGTCGTAGTGTAAATCACAACATACAAAACGCTACATGTGTGCTATAATACTTTTACATGAGGGAGGAGACTTATGGCAAATAAAAATATTAAATATATATTCGTGACCGGTGGGGTAATTTCCGGAGTTGGTAAGGGTATTACCGCGGCGTCGATTGGGGCGATTTTGAAAGCCAAGGGCTTAAAAGTGTCGATGCAAAAATGCGATCCGTATTTTAATGTTGATGCGGGGTTGCTGAATCCGGCGGAGCATGGCGAGTGTTTTGTGACGCGCGATGGTGCGGAAACTGATCTCGATCTCGGACATTACGAACGATTCTTGGACGAAGAAATGACTGATGATTCGATTCAAACATCGGGGAAGTTATTGTACAAGTTGTTAAATAGCGAGCGCGCCGGTAAATTCGGCGGAAAATCGGTGCAATTGATCCCGCATTTTACGGGTGCGATTCAGGACACGTTCGAACAGGCTGCCAACGAACACGGTTCGGACATTCATATCGTCGAAATCGGCGGCACGATTGGCGATTTGGAGGGTTCGCATTTTGTCGAAGCGATTCGCGAATTCCCTACTCGTGTTGGTCGCGAAAATTGTTTTTATGTACACGTGGTGTTTGTGCCGTATCTGACAACGTCGCACGAATTCAAAACTAAACCGGCGCAAAATGCCCTGCGCGATTTGCGTGGATTCGGCATTGTTCCGAATATGGTGGCGGCGCGCGTTGATGTGGCGAAAGCGGAAAATGAGAAACACATCAAAATGAAACTCGCCACGTTTTGCGGTGTTGGCGAGGATTCGGTGATTATCCTGCCGAATGCTAAATCAGTTTATCAAATCCCGCTGAATGTGGTGCGTGCGGGTGCGCTGAAACCATTGGATACATTCGTTAATCACGGTGAACCCGACATGACGAATTGGAAAAAGTTGGTTGAACGCATCGATCGCCAACCCTCAAAAACCGTCACAGTCGGTTTAGTTGCAAAATACGTCGACAACACCGACACGTATTTATCGGTGACGGAAGCGTTAAAAGCCGCAGCGTGGGCGGAGGGCATTAAATTGGATCTCAAATGGATCAATGCGGAAAAATTAGCCGACGCGAACCGTGTCGAGCCGCGGAATCCTCGTGACCGGAATGGAGCGGATCGGGACGGTGAGAAGGATGCGTTGAATGGTTTACAGCGTTGCGATGGCATTGTAGTCCCCGGCGGTTTTGGCACGCGCGGTTTGGACGGCAAAATCGCAGCGGCGGATTATGCGTTGGCGAATAATAAACCTTATCTCGGATTGTGTTTAGGGCTACAAATGGCGGTGATCGCGGCGGCGCGGCGCGGCGGTTTGACGCGGGCGACGACGGAGGAAATTGATTCTGAATCACCGGAAAATGTCGTGTATATCATGGAGGGGCAAAAGGGCAAAGAATCGACCGGCGGTACGATGCGGCTCGGCGACTATCCGGCGAAGTTGGTTAAAAATTCCCGAACGGCAAAAATCTATGACGCAGAAGACGTCATCGAACGTCATCGCCACCGTTACGAGGTCAATCAGAAATTCCTGCCCGAAATCGAAAAGGGCGGCGTGGTGGTGAGCGGTACTTCGCCGGACGGCAAATTGGTGGAGTTTATTGAAGCGCCGAGTCACAGATTTTTCTTCGCGACCCAGGCGCATCCGGAATTCAAATCGCGTCCGATGCGACCGCATCCGCTGTTTCAGGAATTTATTAAATCATTAAAGGAGGGCAAAAAATGACCAGAGTTTTGTTGAAATTATCAGGCGAACAATTGGGCGGGTCGGACGGTGGTTTTGATGTCGAACGAGCGTCCTGGATCGCCGAGGAAATTAAAAAAACCAAACAAATCGCCAAGGAAAAGGGTGAAAAAGTCGAAATCGCCATCATCGTGGGCGGCGGCAACTTCCTGCGCGGCGGGAATTTGGTCGAAAACGATACGCGGATCGAACGCGACACGGCGGACAATGCGGGTATGCTCGCGACCATCATGAACGCGATTTTGTTGCGCGATGTGTTTGATTCACTCGGCGTGCCGGTTTGGGTATTTTCCAAACTCGCGGTGTCGCGCGTGGTCGAAGAAATGACGCATTGGCGCGCCAAACAAAAACTCGCCGACGGCAAGGTTGTGATCATCGGTGGCGGCACGGGCAATCCGTGGGTGACGACTGATTCCGGTGCGGTGAATTTGGCGTTGGAACTGGATTGTGATTTGGTGTTAAAAGCCACGAAGGTCGACGGTGTATATGATTCTGATCCCACGAAAAATCCGGACGCGCGCAAAATCGATCATTTATCATACGAGGACGCCATCAACGCACAGGGTATCCGCATCATGGACAAAGCCGCACTCGGCGCCGCCGGCGACGCGAAACTTCCCATCATCGTTTTTGAACTCCTAAAACCCGGCAATATCATCGCTGCAATCGACGGTGCTGTTGGCACGCGAATCGCCTAGGATGCCATTACGAGGACCCTAGCCCGAAGCAATCTAATCGCAAACATCAGATTGCCACGCCGAACGAGTTCGGCTTGCAATGACTAGACACAAAAGCGCAAACGTGATATAACGTTTATATGGCTAAAAACACAGGAGGAAAATAATGCCACCAAATCCATACAATCCAGAACAACCGCCACAGGGGGGGGGTTTTAATCCAAATGCGTGGTGGGGCGTGCAGCCACAACAAGAACCGAATTTCCAACAATCCGCAGCCGCGCTACCGAACCCATACGCTCCGCCAGAATATTATCCGCAACCGATACGATTTCTGCCGCCGGGAACTGTCCCTCCGGTCGGAGGCGGTCAGCAGTTCCAACAGCAACCAGGGTATGTACCCACCCCGCCGATTGTGCCACCCCCCGGACAACAACCGTCGCAGGCGCCAGCGGGAGGCAATCAACAAGGAAACGGTGGTCAACGACGTCAACTACAATATCGTAATCAAGGTGGCGGTATACAGTACGATATTTTACCCGAGGGTACACCAAGACCGGACTTGCGATTCGAAGACGATAATGTAGGCAACAACGGTTTCGGGGTCGCTGGCGAAATGCCTCCCCCAGAGGACGCAATGAAACAAATACTCGCTGCGGAACAAACAGCCCAAGAAACAGCAAACAAGCAGGCAATAGACACGATGACGACGACGACGACCAGGTGGTGGGGTGGTGCCATGAATACTGTGGGTTCAGAGAATGCGCGACACGCCGTAGAAGTGCAAAAGAATCAAGGCAAAACAAGACTCGGTTTGGCGATTGGAGCTTTTGCGTTGGCAGTACTGTTAATAGTTGGCGGTTGGGTCAAAAACAAGAACAATGTTGATACAGCAACACGGGCTGCATTAGCAAGTGCGAGGGCTACCGAAATCTCCGCACAGTACGAAGCGGAAATTGCTAACAGTCAGCGTGTAGAAGTCACTCCTGATTCGGTTGAGATCAACGGCGATGCTGTAAAACTAGCAACCGCCCCTGCGAATGCCGGTGGAGGCGGTGGTGCTAACGGAGGTGGCAATGCGCCCGTCGTAGAGATCTTAGAACAAGCAGGCATAAACCGAGTTAATGCGATTAATGCGCAAGGTGATGCAGATGCTCGACGGATAGCGGCACAAGAAAATGCCGACACGATTTTGTTGCAAAATTACGTGAACGCCGAATTGGCGGACACGACGCATTTTAAGTGGGTCAACGGTCAATATGCACCGACAGATTTATTTAATACTTTGTCGCAAAATGGACAAATACTATTCAAGGGCAAAAAAGTGTCTCTAGTTGGTACTCCGAGAGTTGAAAACGGTGTGATTATCGCGCAGTTCCGTATCGGCGACGGCAGTGGCGCCACGATAGTAACGGCAGAGATCAACCAGTAGTTCTAGCGTTAGTTGCAATGACCAGTTCCATGATCATAACTGTAGCCATGACTTTGGCAGCCTGTCGAATCGCCATCATATTCAGACGCTGCCGAGTTACTTGCCGAGTTACCGCCTCCGCTCCCCGTCAACACGCTCATCACCCAGTTTGTGATAGCGAGAGCAAGGATAGCGACAATCAATCCGATAATCGCATACATGACAGTGCTTTTCGCGGTACTAACCTTTTTTGGGTCGCCGCGCGACGAAATAAATTGTATCCCGCCGTAAATTATCATCACGATTGATGCAATACCGAGCACGAAAAATAGGATGTTAAGGATAGTGGAGATCATGTTCTCGGGGTTAGTGGAATCTGGACGATCACAGTGTTTGGTTGTTGGGTTCCAATCTGCATTTACACCTCGCGCTTTTTCGGCATCGCACAACGCTTTCTCGGTGGCTTCGGATGAAGCGGATGCGCCAACGGACGATGGCATCAACGAAATCCCTACACCGAAAGCCATTATGACAGCGACGATAATAATGATGGCTTTTTTCATTTTTCCTTATTCTCCTACATTACTAATTACGAATGACACGATCACATATGCTAGAACTGCTACAGCTAACCCGATAATCGCCCCCATGATAGTTTTCTTGGCGGTTTCGATGCTTTTGCTATTGCCGTGTGATGTTGTGTAACGAAACCCGCCATAAACAATCATGACAACGCAAATTACACCGATACCAAAGAAGAGGGAATTGACGATGATGCTGATGAGCGCATCTGGAGGGTTAGGATTTCTAAAATCTTCACAAACTGGCGATAGACCTTCGCCTAAATCCTCTTGTATTTTGCATGGACATTTTTGACCTGTGGCTGGGTCTTCGCCAAAAGGTTCCTTGGTGCAATCTAACGCATACACACTACCCGCAAAAACTCCCACAACCGAGAATAATAACCCTGCGACGACGAATAATCCAACCAAAAACTTACGCATCATACGACGAACCTCCCGAGCAAGAAGTAAGTTATCGTCCACGCCAAAGTTACTACCGCCAAACCGATACTCGACCAAATAATGGTTTGAGTGGCTTTTTTCATGCTTTCAGGATTACCGGCGGATGTTGCGTAACGATAACCCGCCAAAATTATCGCGATAACCGCGATAATACCACATACTAAATAAATCAAATTGAGGGCGTTGTTGAGAAGTTTGTTTCCATCAATTCTCGGTATCCCCATATCATCTGCATCAACACTTCCTGCTGTGATGAAAAATTTTAACCAATTCATTTAATCCTTTCTTTACTTATGGGTTCATAGCGCCAACAATCATACTAACAACAAACGACGCCAACATCGCGATCGCCAAACCCGTTAATGCTTGAATAATCGCAGTTCTGCCACTCTTTAATTTATCCGGTGCACCTTGGGCGGTGATGAGCAAAAATCCACCGTAAATTGTAAATAATACTGTTAAAATCGCAATGATGCGCAGTGCGATGTCGATAACGTTTAGGGCGACAGTAAAAGCAATCTCATTGAGTTGCTTACCCTGTAAATTGAGCACGCAATCACTATTTGCATCCTTCTTCGTTCCGTCTTTGAAACCGCGATACCAAGTTGGAAATTTAAAGAAGTCATCATCACTGTCGGGTAATGTACAAGGAATTGGCGGTGTCGGCGGATCGGCAGCATTAACGGTTGGGGGTGCGGCAAAACTAAAAACCATCGCTGAAAACATTACAATTGTCAACGTGGTAGCAATATTCTTAAGAATCTTTTTCATTCAAACATACCCCCCGGAATCAAGAAGTTCAGGATTGCGTACATCGCAAAATAGAGAACGAGGGCAATGATCCCACCCTTAATAATCGTCATACCTTTCTTCGCTTGATCGGCCTTTCCGCCGGCGGTGGTGTACATGATCGAGCCGTAAATAATTCCGCCCACCACCACAATCGTTACCCCGATCGACATCCAGTTGATAATTTTTATCAAAACACACGCGATTTTATTCGTTCCTCCATCGCAGCCCCACTCAAAATACGTTCCAGCATCACCGACAAATACGCCATCGCCACCATCATGTACGGGCGCAGCGTTAACATTAACAGCCATAGACGAAAGAGCCATCGCCAAAACTACTAAAACGCCAGCGAAAATTTTACCAATTTTATTCTTGTGCTTACTCATACTTATATACTAAAGCATTTTTGCTTTTTCCGCAAGTGTTTTAGAAAATGTCGCAAAGTGCTACAATATTGTTAGGTAAAACCTAGGAGAAAATGATGTTCAAAAAATCCAACAAAGCCGCGTCCAATGATGATTTCAGATATTTATTCAGCGATGCGATTTATCTCGATTCCGCCTGTCAGAGTTTGCGACCGCTGCCGGTGGTGGACGCGATGAACGAATACTACACGCGGTTTAATTCGTGCGGCGAACGCGTCAAATACAAATGGGGCATCGAAACCGACGAACGGGTCGAAGCGACGCGCGCTAAAATCCTGAAAATGCTGAAATTGTCCGATAAAAATTATTTTGTCAGTTTCACAACCAACACAACATACGGCATCAATTTGATTTTGAATCAGTTAAAACTGGACGGCATCAAAAAAATCATCACCAGCGACATCGAACATAACTCGCCGTTTCTATCAACCATCGCATTTGCCCGACGACACAATATTCCACGCGAAGTTTTGACGCGCAATGACGACGGATCGATCGACCTCGACAATGCGGATTTTTCCAATTCGGTGGTAGTGATGAACGCGGTGTCGAACATCGACGGGCGAAAAATGGGGAACATCGCCGACGTAGCGCGCAAAATCCACGACCAAAACGGGATTTTTATCATCGACGCGGCGCAAACCATGGCATTTTATCACGAAATGTTGCAAGGTATCGACGCGGACGCGATCTGCTTTTCCGCGCACAAAATGTACGCCCCGAGTTTGGGTGTGATGGTGATCAAAAAATCACTGCTCGATCGGATCGACCTAACATTTATCGGTGGCGGCATGGTTGACGATGTCATGCGCGACGATTATATTTTGGCATCCAAAAGCCCCAACCACATCTACACCGCATTTGAACCTGGACTGCAATCCTACGGGGAAATCATCGGTCTCGGCGCGGCGATCGATTGGTTACTCACGGCGAAAAAGTCCGGTGCGGAAAAACTCATGGCGCAGAGTCAAAAACTCTACGACTTCCTAAAATCCTCACCCAAAATTAAAATGATAAACCACGAAGCCGGACCAACTCTGTCGTTCTATCACGAATCCATCGATTCTCACCTCCTCGCCGAGGCATTATCCGATCATGGACTAATGGCGCGCAGCGGCTATTTCTGCTGCCATTACTATCTCGACCACGTCAAACACTACCCGCCGTTAATGCGGTTTTCGTTGGGACTAAACACCCGCGATTCCGACATCGACGGTACGATTAAGGTTTTGGAAAGGATAATTTAATACCCCCCACAAGACAGTCTTGTGGGGTGCGGGGTTTTGCGGGTGATGTGATAAAATGTTTGCATGGTTTGTATTGCTGCATTCGTAATTTTAGCACTTGTCGTTCTATGCATTCCGATCATTCGGATTTTTAGCAAGAAAACGGCGGATTCGATTTGGGCGTTGTTTAAAAAATCCACGTATTGCGTGAGCCGTCGCGCGACCTTTCGCAAATGCGATTCCACGTTCAAGGACGATGTCAAAAACAGCATTTTACGCAAAGTCGTCCTGAAACACCCTAAATGGATCAAACCTTTGTCCGCAGTCATCGAAACTGCGGCAGTTCTGATTGTCATTATTAGCATCTGGAGTTTGTTAGTCGCGGCGAAATCCGGATTATCGTTATTCGTTTACGGCACATGCGATGTGGCGCAACCGTCTGCATGTTCATTGTCCGGCGAAGCCTGCAGTATCGACAGTGCCCCCGTCGACTTCTGGCAAAATCCGCTCAAATGGACGGGGAATTGGTTCGCGGAATTCGGCGACATCATCGCCAATATCCCAACGCGCCTGCGCCACTGGGACGCCGACGATTACATTCCGAAAAACGCCCGCCCATATCACGAATTTGCCTGGAAAACGAACGCGCTCGACATCGTCGATCCGGGTTGTGTCGTTTGCCAAAAATCATTCAAAAATCAGCTAAAAAGCGGCTTCTTCGATAAATACAACGTCGCCGTCATACCATACCCGATCAAAGACCCCGACGGCGGTTACAAATTCGCCAACTCTTACCTGATCACGACGTATATTGAGGCGGCGCGCCTCAAACAGCTTGCCGATCGCCCAATCGAATGGCTGATCATCGAAAAACTATTCACCGAAAACGACGAATCCGACCCTAAGAAACGCGACTACCAAAGTATGTTCAACGTTTCTTATGACGAAAATAAAGCCCGCGTCGTTTTGGAAAGTTGGCTCGAAGATTTCGGCTATTCTAAATCAGAAATCACCGAAATCGCCGCCCTCGCAAAATCCGACCAGGTCAAAAAAATCATCGACAAAACTTACGACATCATGGACAATAAAATTAAAGGCAAACGCATCCCGACCATCATCTATGACGGGAAACGCCACGATGGATTATTCGAATGAAACGGGTTCTTATCGATGTTGATGACGTGATTTGCACAAATCACTTTCTGGGATCAATCAACCGGTTTACAAACAAAAATTACAAGATGTCGGATTTTACAACTTATAGCTTTGAACACGACATTTTCAAAACTGACGATGAGCTGAATGCTTATTATGATTATTATTTGAGCGCAAATTCATATGATGACAGTGAGCTTATGCCGGATTGTTACGAGGTTTTGGAAAAAATGATCAAGAAATACGAAGTTTACCTGACGACCTCATGCGTCCACTTCGTGCGCGAGCGCGATTTCGGACGACAATTTGGCGACAAGTTTTATTTTCTTTTGGACAAATTGCCATTTTTCCCGCCGAACAATATTATAATGACTAATCGTAAAGATATCATCAACGGCGATGTGATAATCGACGATCGCCTAAAACATCTGACCGACGGCAAGCGTGAACAACGACTATTGTTCGACTCGTTTCACAATAAGGAAATTTCCGACGAAGAATTACAAAAATTAGGCATCACGCGCGTTCGAGGCTGGAAAGAAATCGGCAAAATTTTGAGATTGGATTGACGCGTTTTCTTTGCATGCAGGACTATCCTCCGGCAGTATGGATTACCCGAACAAGTCGGGTAATGACATGGGGAGGGATAATGTCATCCCGAGCGAAGTCGAGGGATCTTAACCGCTAGACGCAAA
>WRGU01000036.1 GCA_009787015.1 Candidatus Saccharimonadota bacterium
TTGTTTTCTATAAAACACTAGCATTATATCACCTACCCCCCCCCATGGGTCAAGCGTTTTAGGGTTTTGAGGTGTTGTGGTTTTTACAACATAGAATTAAAAGTTATTGCGAGTTGCGTAGCGACGAAAGCAATCTCATTGCGAATTTATAGATAGATTACTTCGCTGTGCTCGCAATGACACTATAACCAACACAGCTCGTGGCAATACAACGCGACATTATGTTCGTGTTCGGATTCCGTTTTGGAGAAGTAGGTTTTATAGGTTTTGTTGCCGCCGCTGTCGGCTTCGTAACCGGCGACGAAGAATAAGTAGCCGCTATGGGCGGGGTTGGCGGTGGCGATTAGTACTTGCGTGTTGACGTTGGCAATCGGGGTCGGGGGGAGGTTGAAATATTTGCGCGTGTTGTAAACTGAATCGCACGCTGGACCTTTAATGTCGCATAGTCCGTTGTTATAGGCATAAAGATACGTCACGTCCGATCCTAACGACATTTGACGGTCAAGCCGGTTGTAAAACACGCTGGCAACCAGTTTTTGATCGTCGCTGTTCGTGACTTCCAGCTCGACGATCGACGCTAATGTTAGACCCTGATAAAAACTCAAACCTTGGGCGGCAAATCTTTCTTCTAATTCGTTTTCAGTGGCGATTTCTTCGAATTTGTCGATGGCTTTACCGATTAATTCTTCTAAATCGGAACTGGGGCTGATGCGATAGGTGTCGGGGAAGATGAAACCTTCAAGCGACGTGCCCGTCGGTCGGGTTTTTAGGATTTCGTTGTCGTATTTGGCGTTATATGCCCTATCGATTTCGGCGTCCGAAAAACCGTTGCGCTTAAATGTGTCGCGCAGTTGTTTCAGGCTTAGACCAGGCGGAATTTGTATCGAAATGTCCTCGGTCGATGCCATCGTTAACTGTTTCGAAATTTCCGGCAAGGTGTAGCTCGGGCTCAGCATGTGCGTACCCGCCTGGACAATATTGCCCGTCCAACGGGCATAGATCCGGAATGCTAGGACGTTGCGGATAAAACCGGCTTTATATAGCGATTCGGCGACTTGATCGGTCGTCGCACCTTTGGCGATTTCGAAACGGCGGGTGCTGGTGTCTTTCGGATTGACCGCCTGGATCGAGGTCTGCCACCAAGACGCCGCGACACCGGCGACTAAAATCAACAACATCACGAGTGAGACAAAAATTTTTAAGCCCCTAAATCGGTATTTTCGCATTTGTTTCTCCTGTTTTTCACGTTCTTTTTTTTGCGCTCTGGTTAATTTTGGTTCATTTTCGATATCAATAACAGTTTTCAGGTTTAATTCAACGAAATCCTGCGCGATTTCGATCGATGGACGTCGATTTCTCGGAATTTTGGTCGGTTTATAGGGTTGCGCCATAGCGTTGTGGGCGGGTTTTAATGGTTTTCTCACGGCGTGAGCGGTGGCGGTTTTTGGCGGCGGGTTATGTGGCGCATCGAGGGTCATGCGCGGTGGCGCATCCTCCGGGCGTTCCAATTTAATTTCAAATAATGACATTTAGCAGCCCTCCAAAAAATCTTGCAAAATTATCGCGGCGGCTTCGCTATCCAATGTGCCATCGCGCAACATACGATCGTCAAAGTTTCGACGTGCGCGCAAATTTTCTTCGGCGGCGGCAGATGTTAAACTTTCGTCCTGAAACACAATTTTAACTGAAGTAAATTTGGCTAATTCGTCCGCAAAATCGCGCGAAAAACGCGATTGTTTAGTTTCTCGACCCTCCTGATCGCGCGGCAGACCAACTACGATAGTTTTGATGGAATTATCGTCAACCAAACCGACGATTTTTTGAAAAACCTGGGCGTCATTGGCGATCGGTGGCAAGGGCGACGCGATTTTCACCGCCGCATCACCACTCGCAACGCCAACACGGCGCTGACCAATGTCGAGTCCCAGAATCTTTTTATTTATCATCGGTTACGAATTTAATGGTTATCTTGTCTTCAGACGGCGCACTCGATACCCAAAACGGAGCAAAATCCACATTAACTTTTTCCACGCCATTTTTGCGCTCAATGTCTTCCTTGATCTGTCCCGAGCGCTTGCCGACAGCATCTTTTTTGATCTGTTTTTCGTCCAAGGACGCACCGACGCGCGCGCTAGCGGTCGATATTTCAACGGTCGAATCGACTGGACTGAATTCAAATTTCACCTGGCTCAAACCGGTATTGTAAACTCTTTGGGTTTTCGAACCTTTGATGTCGGCTTCCTTTTCAACCATCATGGTCAACCAATTTTCGAGATCAGTATTAGACAGACCAATCAGAGTGTAAGTTACTTCGATAGTCACAGTGGCCTTGGTATTTTCCGCCGATTCACCAATTTTCGGTTTCGCCGCGATGTCGCCAAAAGCGATCGCGAAACTGCCGTCGACGACGGTGGCGCTGTCGCCCATTTGTTTTTTCAGTTTACCAATCATCTCGTATTCTTTGTCCTTGGCGTCTTTTTTGATCTTTTCAGCGACTTTTTCAACATCCGCCTCACTGACGACTTTGACGGTTTTCTTTGATCCGCCAGCCAGACCCTCACTATCGACCGTCACGATCACCTTCGCGCCGCCGCCGGAGATTGACATCATCGAACCTGCTGGCAAATTATACTCTTCGCCAATTTTGACCGCAGTTATTGACACGATTTTCTGACCAAATTGCGGCACGCCGCCGATGACTTCTGCGGCACGAATGCTCACTGTTTCGTTGAGCGTGAAATCGTAACCGTTGCTCGAGCGCAACGATGTGCCGGCGGGAAACGTGATGTCGTGACCCGTTTGGTTGACGATTTCGACGCTGCCGGACGCTTTTTCGCCGATTTCTTTTTCACCGGTGGCAATAAATTCCACAGGTTCAGATTCTTTAATCTGTTTGACCACGGGTTGAATGATATTCTGATCAATATTGGTTGGTGATGAATTTTGTAATTTGACCGTTCCATTAACCGACACAGCACGAGTTTTGGTCATGATGGTAATAGTAGCATTCGGCGCAAAACCGATCGCCCAGATCAAAAAACCGATGATCAGGATCAACGCTCCGCCGCCCAACAACAAAATTTTGCGGAATTTATTAAAGTTCGGCACATGGGTTTTGCGTTCGGTTTTGTCCGGTTTAACATCGGGTTTGCCATCACCGTCCTTATCGTTTTTGACCTTGTCGTCAGTTTCGATCGCCGCTACCGCCGCGGAAATTTCTTTATCCTCGTTATTGTCGCGGCGTGCGATTTTTTCGCCGCCGGACAGGCGCGAGATTTCGCCCTCTGCAACATCCTTGCCATCAATGACGTCCGCGTCCGCATCATCATCGTCCATCGCACTTTCCAAAATTTCGGTTTGCGATGTCAAATTACGCGCAATCGGAATACGCAAACCCGTCGCGAGCGACGTTAACGCCGGATCAGTCGTGATCATGGCGATAGTTTTGCGATGCGCTTTAGCGGAGCGCAGCAACAATTTCAAATTCACCACCGATTGCAACGCACCGATGCGTTTCGGTGGCACGAGCGCTACAACCGAACTTTCCGATCGTTTGATTTTGCCGATAATTGACGTAATGTCGTCGTCGGCGTCAATATAAATCGTGTCGCGCCCTTGTAATTTATTCATTTCTTTCATATTCTTAAAATCCTATTTAATTTATCTTTCCAATCTGTTGTTGTACCGCCGCCATTGATGGTGTCGTAACCGACCCGCAAAAGACCCGCCGCCGTGATCATCGTGTGATCCGTCATATCGCCAGTTTCATCCACCACATCCACCACATCATCCGGATTGATATACTTAACGGTCGGTCGTTTGGTGAACGGCAAATCTTCGTACCAATCGGAATTTTGCAATTTTTCCACCAACGCATCCAACGACGACCCGCCACCGCACAACAAAATGCGATTCGGCAAATGATCGATCGCGTCAAATTCACCGAGCGCCAACTGGACGCCGGCAATCCAAACTTCCAAAGTTTTATCAATCGATTCGTCAATCACACTGCGAATCGACGGTTTAATTTTCTCATCATAAATATTCAGTTTCAGTTTTTCAGCAGCCTCGTAACCAATATTCAAATCGCTGGCGATGGTCTTTGTGAACGATCGTCCCGCCACACCGAACATGCGTGTACCCTCAACACCGCCGTCGTTAACGACCGCAATATCCGTCGAACCGCCGCCCACATCGCACAAAATCGCCGTAAAGGTCGACGCCGTATCATCGCCCAACACCGCCCGCGCCACCGCGAAAGGTTCGGCGGCAACCGCGATCAACTTCAAATCGAGTTCGGTCGCCGTGTGTTCCAACGCCCCGATATGCACCATCGGCGCAAAAGCCGTATAAATCTGGATTGCCACATCTCGACCCTGAAAACCAATCGGATTAGAAACTTTGTAACCATCGATATGAATGTTGACGATCGCCGAATTGACCAATTTGACCTCAACATCGGGATTTCCGGTTTCAAAAGCAATTTGTTTTTGCGCTTTTGTGCTAGCGCGTTCCTGGATTTTTTCAATAATAAGTTCCATTTCGGCGATATCGAGCTCGCGATCCGGATGCGGACGTTTATAGCGAATCGTCGAAGTTAAACCTTTTACAAATTCGCCCGCAATACCGATAATAACGCGTTTAGCTTGAACGCCAGACTGCTCTTCCGCCTGGACCAAAGCATCTTCGCACGTTCGCACCACGCCGGTAATATCGGCGATTGCCCCGCCAAACATGTTGCCGATTTCCTGGCGCGCCCGCCCCACGCCAACGACCCGCAATTTATTGTCGTCGATGCGCGCAATCAAAGCTTTAGCATATTCCGTACCAATATCGAGCGCAACAATATACTCGTCGTCCTGGTCCTTGTTCTTCTGAAACAATTTCATGCTACTATTGTATAACATTTGTGTTAAAACCTCAAACACTTGACTTTTTGAATGAAGTGTGCTACAATGGTAAAATGGAGCATTTTACCCCCCCCCGAGAGTCGGACATTCCCCCGCACACTAATTGTAAAAACTGCGGTTGGTGTTGTGAGGGCGATTTTATGGTTTCCCGCGCCGAGGGCGCGCGTATTACGAAATACCTCCTCGATGCCGATGATGAAACTTTCCGTTATGTTATGGACGTGATCGCCACTCGAAAACGAGGCAACTTATACGATCCTAGTCTTAATTATTGTCCATTCCGCGACGAGAAGTTGGGTCGTTGTGCGATTTACGGAGTACGACCAACGGTTTGCCGCGTCTATGGCGTGTCTAAAAATCCTGGCTTGCGCTGTCCCAACGGCAACAGCGCCATGATTGACGAAGCCCCGTACATGATTGAGTTTTTTTCAAAAAGTATGCATCAAGAAAACAACTATCATACCTCCACTCACTATATCGGGCAAAGTTTACTCAAAAATAAGGGTGTATTAGAACAAATGCGGTTACGCTAAACTTAAAACTCCGCCAAAGTACATATTACTGCTATTCTAGCGGCAGTTTGCGATACCCTGGTAACATGTTCGCCGCGCAATCCCAAAGGCAGATTTTGGCACGTCTCGATTCCCAAATCTGCTAATCTCGATATTTCCTCCAGCAGTTCTGGACCAACTTTTCCTTGGTGTTTTGGATCTTCAACAATCCGTTTTAGATTTAACAAACCGCCCCCGCTGCAAGCCTCTACTAAAGGACACCCCCCCCCAGCACACTTTTCTGATAAATTACTCATATTGACATTGTATCATATTTACATAAAAAGTGCAAGTTTCGCGGAATGAGCGACGCGAAGCATTTCGGACTGCCGACCTCTTGCTCTGTGAGTGGGGCGGGACGAAGCGGTGAGTAGAAGCGGTGGTTAAGATTCCTCGACTTCGCTCGGAATGACAAGTAAAAATGCTCAAGACGACAATAAGTGTTACAATGGTCGCATGAATTTGGATACTGATTTAACGGAAGTTAAGGGTGTTGGTGCGAAAACCGCTGAGGTTTTGGCGGCGGGTGGTTTGACGACGGTGCGCGATTTGGTGGAATTTTTGCCGCGCAAATTTGAGGATTTTTCGGTCGTCACGCCGATTGCCAAATTAACCCCCGGAAAAGTGACGATTCGCGCCCGCGTCGAATCGGTCTCGACACGATTTATTCGCCGCGGCATGCGCATCACTACCGCCGTTTTCGCCGATAATTCCGGCAAGGTTCGGGCGGTGTGGTTTAATCAAAGTTATCGCGAAAAACAGTTGTCCGGCAATCAGGAATTTTTCGTTAGCGGTGAATTCGCGTTATCGAACGGGCGCTATCAAATGACTTCGCCGTCGGTCGAGGCGGTCAAAGATTTGCCCGTCCAAACTGGACGATTGTTGCCGATTTATCCGGTGCGGCATGGTTTGAAACCCGCCGTCACGCGCAAAATTCTGAACGAACTGCGTCCATTTATTACGATGCTGCCGGAAACCTTGCCGGCGGAAATTGTGACGAAATTCGGGTTGATGCCGCGCGCTGATGCCCTGCTCAATACGCATTTTCCCGATTCGACCGCCGTTACCAACGCCGCGCGCGAACGATTGGCGTTCGACGAATTGTTTGGTTTAATTCTCGCCGCCAAATTAAATAAACATGAAAATTCGCGTTTGAACGGATTTCGGATTCATTTCGATCAAATCGCCATCAAAGGTTTTGTCGACAGCCTTCCCTTCACCATGACCGCCGCCCAAAAACGCGCACTATGGGAAATTTTACAGGATTTTGATGGAAAAATCGCCGAACCATTGCCTCCGCGCCGTTCCGCGCGCCCGTCGTTACGGGGCTTGTCACTGACTCTCTCGCCGTCCTTCGATAGTCGCGCGGAGGCAAGGTTCGGCTCACTCGAAGTATCTAGCGACGCGAAGCATTTCGGACTGCCGACCTCTTGCTCTGTGAGTGAGGCGGACGAAACGGTGAGTAGGAGCGGTCAAATACACGCTATTTCCCCCATGAATCGGTTATTGCAGGGCGATGTTGGATCGGGGAAAACTGTCGTGGCGGGAGCGGCAGCGTTTCAAGCGGGGTTGATCGGATTTCAAACGGCTTTTCTCGCGCCGACTGAAATTTTGGCGGTGCAGCATGCGGAAACTTTGACGAAATTATTATCGCCGTTCGGTGTAAATGTGGCACTTTTAACCGGTTCGGTCAAAGGTAAAAATCGCGTGGAAATCCTGAAACAAATCACGAACGGCGTCGCGCACGTCATCGTCGGCACGCATGCGCTATTGCAACCAAATATCGAATTTCATAAACTCGGTTTCGTCGTCATCGACGAACAACATCGTTTTGGCGTGAAACAGCGGCGAGCGTTATTGCTCAAAGCGTCGGATAATGTTTTTTGCGAAGACTTTTCACCTTCGGAATCAGAAACGTATATTCCTGACGACACCGACAGGCTCGTCCGTAAGGACGGTTCTGCCGGCTGTCCAGCGTATGACGTTTCTGAAACCGATGGGTCTGAGAAAAAAATATTATCCGACGCGGCAAGGTTTATGCCTCATCTCCTTTCTATGACCGCGACGCCGATTCCGCGGTCGTTGCAATTGACGGTTTTTGGGGATCTCGATATGTCGATTTTGGATCAGTTGCCGCGGGGGCGGAAACCGATCAAGACGGAAATTATTTCGCCGAATTCGCGGGCGGCGATGAATGCGAAAATTATGGCGGAACTCGCGAACGGTCGCCAGGCGTATTTTATCGCGCCATTGGTCGAGGAAAATGAAAAACTGGAACAGGAATCGGTCGAAAAACTCGCGAAAAAGTTGATGACGCAGTTCAAAAATTATCGGATTGGGATTTTGCATGGCAAAATGTCCGCGAATGATAAGGACAAAATCATGCACGATTTCGCTGATGCGAAAATCGATATTTTGGTTGCTACGACGGTGGTCGAGGTCGGCGTGGACGTACCGAATGCAACCGCCATCGTAATCGAAAATGCTGATCGATTTGGTTTGGCGCAGCTGCATCAACTGCGCGGGCGGGTCGGGCGCGGCGAGCATCAATCATATTGTTTTTTGGTGCAATCGGATTCGAAACCGCCCACCCGGCGGCTGCGCGAGGTCGAGCGTTCTAATGATGGTTTTTATTTGGCGGAAGTCGACCTAAAACTGCGCGGTGCGGGCGAAATTTACGGTACGATGCAACATGGTGATCTGAATCTGCAAATCGCCGATATTTCCGACACAAAACTCGTCAAACGCGCGTCCGACGCGGCGGAATGGTTCATAAATTCGGAACAAAATCTGGCGCATTTTCCGGAACTGTCGCGTGAAATTAACAAATACCAAAAAATTACGACGCTGAATTAACATCTATATTTGTGATAAAATGTTCCGAGATGTATTCAGGAACAATTTTTCGTAAATCGAGCGGCAAGATCGCCGGCACGCATCAAAAAATCGATCGCGTGGCGCGGCGGAAATTACAGCCCTATATTCCATCGGTCGTGCATTTCCCCGCATCCCGAGAAATCGTTAAGTTTGAGGGGTTAAACGGTCCGGACGGCATCAAGAAAAAATCGCCCGGACAGGACGAACCGCGGCACTTCATCGATCCGACCAATCCCCAGGATCGCCGAATTTTGGATTTAATCAAGGGTCACGAAAATAACCTGATCACCGCACTAACCGAAAATAATCGTGAACGCGCCGCGTTCGAGGCGGCATGGTTGGCGCACGCCATCGTCGACGGATTGACCCCGGCGCATCATTATCCATACGAAGAAAAATTGGCGGCGATTCTCGGCGACGACATCGACACGCGTGATTCCAAACTCAAAAAATTCATCATGCCGGGCGACACGATGCGCAAAAAATTCGTGAATAATTGGGAGTATTGGAAACCGAACGGTTTGATGACGGCGCATGGTCTGTTCGAGATCGGCGTCGCGATGGTGACCACGCCGCTGCGTTTCAAAAAATTGAAATTACCGCTCCACGATCGCGCCAAAATCCGCGGCAGCGACGGTATAACTTCGATTTATTTGGATTTTGTACAAAAAATTCATGACCTAAAGATGTATGATGAATTTTTGAATCAGGGTTGGACGGTTGGACTGGCGCGCAAAACCCGCACCATTCTCATGCCTACTATCATTCGCGCGGTTTGGTTATCGTGGTACTACTGCGCCTGGCGCGCTGGGCAAAATATTCGCGAAAAATAAAATACGCATTTAGGTTAAGTTTGTGTTATATTAGTTCTATCGAACTAATATAACATCTCCTTGCTCAGAAAAACAAACGAGTTTGTTTTGTCATTCGCTTCGTCAATGTTATAATAGAAGCGTCTAATCTAAACAATGACGCGTCGATTTTTGACGGTTAAAGTTATTAAACGGCAGCCGTTCGAAAAACCATTGAGCTTTAACCTCATTGTTTGGATTAGACAACCTAGAGCGGTTGTCGTTTTTTATTAACGACAACACCAGGATATCATAAACCATAAAGGATAAGGAGGGTCAAGATGCCGTTGAGAATATTAACAAGTAAAAACGGGTTGTCGTCATTCCGGTCAGCCGAAGCCCCGGACTTGATCCGGGGGAAGTCGAGAAATCTTAACTCCCGCTCCTACTCACCGCTTCGTCCCGCCTCGCTCACAGAGCAAGAGGTCGGCGGTCCGAAACGGTTCGCGTCGCTAACTGCCATACTCACAATTATTCCTATGCTCGTTTTCTCATTGTTTCTTGCTACTCCCGCCCATGCCGCCACCACCTCCCATCAAATAAAAATCAACGTATTCGATTCCACTTCATTAACCACCATCATGGAAGCCTGTGATGAAATAAAACAGGACCAACTCCAGAATCACACATACACAAACGAATCCTACGAAAACCTCATGGAAAAGTGCGAAGCAGGACAAGAAACATTAGATTGTTTGGAAACTGCCAATGATGCGTCCGAGTGTAATGATCCCGACGAAGAAATCGGCGACATCGAGGACGCCATCAACGAACTCGAAACCGCCCCGGATCCTGATCCCGATTCCACCAATCCCACTCCCACCGACCGCAATATTCCAACCGCGCCAAACACTGGTATAACTTTCACTATATTTGGCAAAACTATTACTATCCCAACCGTCCCGTTCGTATTACTCACCATCGCTACCGTCGCCGCAATAATCGGTGCGTGTTTAGTAATCAAATACAAACGCACCAATCGCAGTAGCGACGCAAACACCACAACCCGTGATCGCAGCGAAAGATGCGGTAAGGAAAGTATACTGTATCAATCTATCTCCACATTAAGCGTCATAGCAATATTCGGCATCTTAATCTTCGCCCTCGCTAGTACTAATGCGGATCCCATACTGAACACCAATGATGAACCGACAAGTATCGCAACGATCAGTAATGTTATCATCAACGTGGATAAGAAAAACGAAACCTCCGACCCCATCGAAAAAACCGCCACCATCACCACAGTTGTCACCACCGAAAACGCCACCGGCTACACAATGACAGCAAAACTAGGCAACGATAGCGATACAAGTAATGTAATTAGCGCAAATATCATTATAGAACTAAATGCAGAAGAACTAACCGCCACAGCAACCGAAATATACAGCAGCGACGATGACACCAGCCCAGATACCGAAAACCATCACCTAGTACTCAACATACCAACAACCATCCCAACCGGCACATATGGATTTAGTATCATCTATGAAACCGAAGACAACGAACTCCCCATCGTCCCTTCGCCATTATCCTGCGCTCCCAATGGTTACTATAACGGCTCAACCTGGATTCCATATAACGGCATAGACCATGGTCATATTGGTACCATGCAAAGTAAAACCTCATCCAGTTTCGCATCATGGAACATTGGGGATTACGCCACAGTATCCGACATACGCAACGACCAAGATTACGTCATATGCAAGCTTGCTGATGGACATGTATGGATGCTAAATAACCTCAAATTAGGTTCAACAACGGGAACAACCCTATTAACCCCCGCCAACACCAACATCACCAGCAACTGGGCATTACCACAACTCGTAGTCTCTGGAGCTGCTTTCGTTACTCCATACGCCTACGGTCCGGTCCCAGGTGCCACCGACAATATCGCCGACAATACATTCTATGGCTACCTATACAACTGGTGTGCCGCGACGGCGGGCGGAACGGCTAGCGGCGGGTCTAACACCTGCACAGAACCTGGCGCACACACAGAAGACGCCACAGGTGACATCTGCCCCATCAACTGGCGCCTACCAACCAGCGAAGAAGAAACTAGCGAATTTGCGTGGTTAAATGCAAAAATGGATGATCCTAGCGCCTCATCACCGTCAATCAGTAATTACTACCAAAACTGGCAATTCTCCGGTCCATTTCGTGGCGTTAGATCTGGCGTGTACGATCCAAATTTTGGGCGATGGGATTTGCAAGGTGCCACTGGAGCTGGCTTTTGGTGGTCATCGTCGCCATATTCCTCTGGCGATTTTCCCTACAGAGCGTTCGGCTGGAGCGTCGGTTCGTCGTCAGCCTCACCGTCCGCGGCGTTCCGCGTCTACGGCTTTGCGATCCGCTGCATTCTGAAATACTAAACTTTTTTCAGCGGTGCAAAAGCGACATTCAACTTCTTCAACTTCCCTACGCCAAAATCGACGGTGACGATGGTGTTATCGATGTCGATAACTGTGCCGGTACCGAAAATTTGGTGAGAGACTTTGTCGCCGACGGCGAGATCGAGGTCGTCGGGGACGAAGCGCGGTTCGTTAGAATCAGATGCGAAGGATCTGAAACTGTTTTTCTCGACAGATTTTTTACCTTCGGAGTCAAAAACGTATATTCCTGACGACACCGACAGGTTCGTCCGCAAGGACGGTTCTGCCGGCTGTCCAGTGTATGACGTTTTTGGGTACGATGGGTCTGTCGAAAAGACTGTTTCTGATCCTAACACAGTGTCATCAATATCCCCCAAAAACTGCGACGGCATGTTGTATTGGCGCGAACCGTACAAAAATCGCGATTGAGCAAAGGTCAAAATCAGTTCCTCCCGCGCGCGGGTCATGCCGACGTAACACAAACGGCGCTCCTCCTCCATCGCGAAAGCGTCATATTCGGATCGCGCGCTCGGAAAAATACCGGTTTCCATGCCGACCATGAAAACCACGGGGAATTCCAAACCCTTCGCCGCGTGCAACGTCATCAACGTCACCGCTGAATCCGCCGTCTGATCCGCCGACGACACGAGTGCGACCTCTTCCAAAAATCCGACTAAACCGAGATCCGTATAAGATTTCGCCACACCAATAAATTCCGCGACGTTTTCGAGGCGCGATTCGGCTTGCGGCGTGCCATCGTTCAAATACGCGCGATAATCGAACTTGCTGACGATTTTTTCGATCAGTTCATCCGGCGGAACGGTCGTGGCGATTTTGGCGAGATCCGCCAAATTATTCCCGAATTCCAATAACGCTTCGCGCACCCGCGGCGTGATGCCGTCGATTGACGCCGCACCGAGCAACGCGTCAACGATCGACAATCCCGACGCTTCCTGCCACTGTATAAATTTCGCCACCGAAGTATCACCCAAGCCGCGTTTCGGCACATTGACGATACGCATAAACGACGCACGATCGAACGGTTGGTAAATTAGTTTCAGATACGCCAACAGATCCTTAACCTCGGCGCGATCATAAAACCGCGTCCCGCCGACAATTTTATATGGGATGCCATAACGCAAAAAAACTTCTTCGATCACGCGGGATTGCGCATTCGTACGATACAGCACCGCAAAATCGTCATTTCGCCGAATTTTCAGGTCGGTCTGCGACAGAATCTTCTGCACCAAAATTTCCGCTTCGTGCGTCTCGCTCGCTGCCGGCACGATTTTCACCGGCGCGCCGCCCTTTTGCGCCGTCCACAATTCCTTGTCTGTGCGCTGCAAATTTTTCGTGATAACCCTGTGCGCAGCGTCCAAAATCGCCTCGGTTGAACGATAATTCTGTTCCAATTTCACAATTTTCGCCCCCAGAAAATCGCGTTCAAAATTCAAGATGTTGGTGAAATCCGCGCCGCGCCACGAATAAATCGATTGCCAATCATCGCCAACCGCACAAATATTTTTCGCCGGATTCATCAAAAGTTTCACGATCTGGTACTGCGCTTTGTTCGTGTCCTGGTACTCGTCGATTAAAACATGCTTCAGTTTCGCGCTCAATTCATCACGCACTTCCTTGGTATTTTTCAGGAGTTTTACCACCTCGAGCAACAAATCATCAAAATCCAGCGATTTTGCCTCCCGGCGCAAACGTTCATAACGCCGATAGACATCGGACGCGACACGCTGATTCGGTATTTTGGCGATTTCGGCATATTCCGCCGGCGACAAACAATCATTTTTCGCACCCGAAATCAGCGACATAATGGAACGCGGATTGTATTGTTTTTCGGTGATGCCGAGTTCCCGCATCGCCGATTTAACCAAACTTAAACGATCCGAATCATCGAGAATCACAAAATTTTTCGGAATTTCGATGTTTTCGCCGTATTGGCGCAAAATCCGCACCGCGATCGAGTGAAAGGTCCCCATCCACGGCATAAAACCGCGCGTATTTTCCTGATTTAGGATTCGCGCCAAACGCTCGCGCATCTCGTTCGCCGCCTTGTTCGTGAACGTCACCGCCAAAATTTCCCACGGTTTCACCCCGCGCACCGCAATCAAATACGCGATGCGATGCGTCAAAGTTTTCGTCTTCCCCGACCCCGCCCCCGCCAAAATGAGCAACGGCCCGTCGCCAAACTCCACCGCCTCGCGCTGTGGCGGATTCAACCCCTCTAAAATCGTTTCTGTGTTAGGATTCATTCAAATATTTTAACACGCGTACGCGCACGCACAAGATCCAACTCAGGCTTTACACCATTGTCATTACCCGACTTGTTCGGGTAATCCATGCTTCCCGTCATCACCGGACTCGTTCCGGTGATCCAGTTTATATATGTCGCCTTTGGCGACTACTTTATTACTGGATTGCCGGAATAAAATCACATTCTGCGATTCCGGAACTTCACGGCGTCAAGCACAGCTTGACCCGGAAGATTCCCTTGCGAAATGCCATTGGCATTTCTCACGGCAATGACAAACAGGTGGTTTTCCCCATAAAAGGGTGAGACTTTTTTTCCATAAGAATTATATCACCCCCCATGGCAATGCAACGGGGTAAAATAGTTGAGGGTTTTAGTGGTGGGACTAAAAATTGTTTCATTTTGTGCGATTTTATGACGGCAAAATTCAAAAACGCGCCCTTTTGGACGCGTTGATTGTCTTTTGAAATCGCGACTTAGCGCTTTTTCTTGATGGTCAAGAAACCATTGCGTGGGTTTTCCACAACTTCATAGCCTGCTGGCAATTCGGTTGGTGTGCCTTTGCCACCTTCGACTTTAGCGAAGAAGTAAATGCGCTGCTCGCGGCCGCCACGCAAAACAACATCCTTGTAATGCAAGAAATACTTTACCCCCTTAGAATTTGTATGTGTGTAAGTTGCCATCTTTCCTCCTTATTTAATTTACTTACCCTAACAGATTAGCGCATGATACGCTCCCTGTCAATACCTTTTCGTCGCTTATGGCAAAAAATACAACACTTTTTTAGTGTGTATGATATTTAATTTTCAGGATAATCCGCAAAATTACGACCAGAATCAGGCGAAATATGACGATAAATACCAGTAAACAACAGATTAAAACCATTATTCCCGCCAGGTCGAAGCTGAAAACTGGCGATGCGAAATCGACGTAATAGGCATCGGGCGACACGGCTTCGACATTTTGCTCCTCGACCAATGTCGTACCAATCCGATTGGCGACGCATTGCGCCCAAGCCCGCGTACCGCCGCTATAGCGTTGCGGAATACACTCCTCGGTTACGCGTTGATATAGTGTTGTATCGACGTCCTTGGGTCGGGCGGCGTTAATCGCCGCCTGGGCAGCATTGTTATAAAGGGTTTGCAACGCCACACGTCCCGTGTCTGTGTTCATGTGTTTTGTCACATAATTTTGCAATTTGACCGCGGCGGTTTTGACCTGTGCGATGTTGCCGGTTTTGTCGATTTTAATTAATTCGGCGCGCAATTCCACCATGCCGATATTATTGAGGCGCAAAAAAATCGCCGTAAGCATCGCCAAAATTAGTAAAATTACCAAAAGCTGCCAATCCTTAATCTCGCGCAATATTTTTAACAATCGGCGATCGCGTCGCAAATCGTGCGTCCGCCATGGACTATTTTTGGAAAGTTGTTGCCACCCCCGCATAATAACATTTTACCACAATTCTTGTTGGAACTGTTTAGTTCGCGCGTCCAAATCGTCGTGCAGGATATTTATCCACTGCTCGCTGCCCAACAAAACCGGTTCGAAATCCTCCCGAATATCGGCGATTTTCGTGCTGCCGATGATTTTTTCAACCAAATGACGTAATTTTTCGATAAATTCAGTTTCTTTAGGATAATTTGATTCAACCACCGCCAAATATTTTTTGGTCGCAACCAAAAGGCTTGCACTGGGCGCTTGATCGCTATCCGTGGCGGCATTGTATAATTCAACCACCGCGTTATGCGCGCCAGAGGCCGCAGCGTAGGCTTGTGCTTCCGCCAACAAATCCTTATACCCCGGCTGTGCCGCGTTGACGATTTTATAACTGGGATTTAGAATATCACCCAATAACACTTTTTTTAATTCCACCGGCGATCCGGATTTTTCGCCTTTGACCACGGCTTTTATTTGAGCGATCGTACCGCTTCGATATTCCCTGACCGCCGTTTTTGACATGCCGAAAAGCATCGTCGCGCCAACACCCGCCAAAACGAGTACCGTCACCAAGATTGATGCTGCAACTTTTAATTTGTGATGCCCCTCGTTCATATTGTCACCACCACTATCGCAATAATTATCCCAACAATTGCCAATGCAATCAGCAACCACGCCCACGACAAGGTGGTGGTTGGTTTTAGATCTTTCGTATATTCGCTATCGTACGGGTCGAAATCTTTTGATTTCAGATCCTTATCAACCAAATCCTTGCTCAACTGTTTTTCGCGCAATTCCGCCGCGATTCGTTGCTGCAGTTCCGATCTCTCTTGCTGGTCTTTCACAATTATGCCCATGACTATAATTTTACCACTTTTTAGAATAACCGCAATGAGGTTTTGTATATTGTCATTCTGGGCGTAGCCGAGAAATCTCATTCCCGCTCCTACTCACCATTTCGTCCCGCTCCATTCCGATCACGAGGATTCCACGGTCCGAAATGATTCGCGTCGCTCGCTGGGCTCTATTGTGGCAATCCGTTGCAACCAACAAAGTTTTGTGTTAGAATACTAATTGTAAACCTATAAGGAGGGACAAATATGGCCACTAAAACGGCTGCGCCAAAGAAGAAGATTTCTTCTGCATCGCAAAAACCGACAGCAAAGAAAACTGTCAAAACCACCAAAACCAACAGCAAACCAGCGGTCGCCAAAAAAGAAGCAATCGTAAAATTACCAGAGGTAGTAGTGGAAGTTGCGGAAGTCGCAAACGACACCGCTACGACCGTCAAAGCGCCAATCAAGGACAAATTCCTGGCGTTAAAACCAGGCGCGTTAATCGCTGAATTCCTGGGCACGTTCATTTTGGCGGCGAGTGTCATCCACTTGTCGAAAGATGGATTGACCGGCGTGGTCGGAATCGGTTTGGTTCTGTCGATACTGGTCATCGTGCTCGGCGTGATATCGGGCGCGCACTTAAACCCCGCGATCACCATCGCACAATATATCAACCGCAAAATTGATGGCGTACGGGCGGCATTTTATGTCTTCGTTCAGGTTCTCGGCGCTACGGCGGCGATGCTTTTGTTGGTTGCCCTGTACAACAGCAACTACGATTATATGTCCAGACTTGCCGAAGCGCTGCAAGGTGCGACCGGTGCGTCTGCTCAACAAATCGCTGATGCAGGCGGCGTAGCGGAATACTTGAATAAAAACTATGGCATGACCGTCGAGGACGCCGCCAAACAACTCGGTGTCCAGGACAAAGCCCCGGATTTGGTCGAACATAAAGATTTAGCTAAAGGTAAGGAATGGGTCGCGCTGTTGACCGAACTAATCGCTTCGATCGTGTTTGGTTTGGGCGTCGGCTATGCGGTCTTTTCTGAAGAAAAGTGTAAGATTGCCAAAGGTTTCGCGGTTGGATTGTCGCTGTTCGCAGGTTTGGTAATCGGCGGCGCGGTCGTTGCATTGAACCCCGCCGTTGCCGGCGCGATCAGCAAATTCGCTTGGGAAAACCCGTTCGGCAAGGACGCGATGATCTTCTGGTGGCCAGTATTCATCTACATCTTCGCCACCGTCGGCGGCATGACTCTCGGCATGACAGCATATCGCTTCATCCTAAAGGACGTGGCAGCGAATAAATAAAATCGAAAGCCAAAACCCACCGCGCCCGATTACGAGCGCGGTTTTTTGATCTAGGTCATTCCGCACATTTTTTTCACTTGTCATACCGAGCATTTCTCTCATTGTCATCCCGAACGCAGTCGAGGGATCTTATAACTCGTCAGACAAATCTCGCCATCCATGATTTTTTAAGTTGATCAGGCAATCCTTTTTGTCGCGTCGCCAATTTTTCAATTGTTTTTCGCGGGCAATCGCCGAATTTACATCACTGGTAACTTCGTAGTAAACCAATTTATCGCAATTGTACTTGTCGGTAAAACCTTCGATTAGATGATTTTTGTGTTCGTAAATTCTCCGCAATAAGTTGTTCGTCGCGCCAATATATAAAACTTTATTGTTCCAATTAGATAAAATGTAAATGTAGTAATCTTTCATAAATACATTTTATCAGAAACTAGTGAAGAAATCCCCAAAATACATTGTTGTCATTTCGAGCGAAGTCGAGAAATCTTGTGCGGGTCAGAAAAGATCCCTCGACTGCGTTCGGGATGACATGGTAAAAAGCTCTCTTAGTGACAGTGATTTTTATTTCAAAAACTCGCGAATGGATATTGCCGCGGTGACGCCCTCGCCGACGGCGGAGGCGACTTGTTTGGTGGCGCCGGAACGGACGTCGCCGCTGGCGAAAATTCCGCGCACATTGGTCATGAGTTCGTGATCTGTTTTAATATGCCCCGTTTCGTCCAATTCGACCCCTGAACCATCCAAGAAATCCGTGTTCGGAATGACACCGGCGAACACAAACACACCATCGCAATCGAAAACTTTGTCGCCGGATTTTACACCAATGACTTTTTCACCCTCAACCAAAATTTCGTCCGGCGCGGTCTGTTCATGAACGGCGATTTTGCCGTCCGCAACATATTTCGTCAATTCTTTTTGCAAAATTTCCGATGCTTTGACAACCGAACGCACTAATAAATCAATATGATCCGCAAATTTGGTCAGGAACATCGCCTCCTGCACCGCCGCATTCGCGCCGCCGATCACGACCAACTTTTTGCCACGATACATCGCCCCGTCACAGGTCGCGCAATAATGCACCAATTCTTCGTTCGGAATCCCCAATTTGCGATACGTATTGCCGCTCGCGATCAAAACCGCACGCGCCGAAAAAACGCCGTTGTCGGTTGTGATTTTGAAAATTTTCTTGTCATCCTGAACTTGTTTCAGGATCTTGTTATCAGATTTTATAGATTCCGAATCAAGTCCGGAATGACATTCTATTTTCTCCACCGTCGTGAACATCTCAATCTGCGCGCCGAATTTTTCAGCTTGTTTTTGAAAATCTTCCGCCAAATGCAATCCCTCAATCCCATCCGGAAAACCCGGATAATTTTCGATATTATCGATCGTCGCCATCAAACCGCCGACAACCCCCTTCTCGATCAATAACGTTTTAATATCCTCTCGCGCCGCATAAATCGCCGCCGTCAGCGCCGAGGGACCCGCGCCGATAATCACTAAATCATAGATGTCTTCCATGGTAAATATTGTAACATAAATACCATCGTCATTGCGAACGAAGTGAAGCAATCTCTTCCGCTCCTTCTCAGCATTTCGTCTCGCCTCACTCACAGAGCAAGAGGTCGGCGGAAATGCTTCGCGTCGCTAATGCTTGATAATTCTAGGAGGCGAGCGAAAAAGAAACTTGTTTATTTTTCCGAGACGACGAAGAATTATCTGCGTTTTCTTTGAAAACGCTTGACAAAAAACCATAAGTGTGATACACTGTTCTCGTGATCGTATGGTCATGGGATTGTTAGGTGTTGTCTAATTGTCATTCTCGGGCTTGTCCTGGGAATCCATTACTTCGGGGGATTATGATGAAATAGGAATATTTTTGTTGCACATGTTTGTATAAAGTAATGGATTCCGGCATAAAGCCGGAATGACAAACAAGTGCTTTTCCCCGTAAAAGGGTGACACCTTTTTCTCACACCCTTTTCCCGTCTCTCACCTTGCTTTGTGTCGTCTGGCGGAATTATAAAAGACAACGGACCGAGAACCCGCTGCCGCGATCGTAGTAGTCGCCCGGACCGACGTACGACGAAACCAGGTACAGGACGAACGCGCCGCTGGAATAGTTCGGGTAGCGCGACGACGACCACCAGAAACCGTGCGTCACCTGGTTGTTAGGCGAACTGCCGCCCCAGT
>WRGU01000037.1 GCA_009787015.1 Candidatus Saccharimonadota bacterium
ACTGGTCGTGTTGGCAAATTGCAGTTTGCAACCACTTTTGTATTTTGTATTATGAGTACTCATCGTCCAACCCGCCGAACCGAAATGTTTGGTGTTGCCGTTGCTTAACAAGCCATATTGCGACCAGCTGCCGCGGCGTTCTTGGCTGGTGGGGAAGGATTCAAAGCCACCGGGTGCTTCGACGCAACCACCGGATGGTGACGCAATAATACAATTGCCGTCCTCTCCCCAATACATTGCCCCCGAATACGAATCCGCTCCGCGAATCTGCATTTGGGGTTGTTTGACGATTTCGACGCAGGCAATATTGGACGATAGCCGCGTAGATGGTATCGATCCGTTATATGAACTCCAGTTATTGATAGTAATATAGGAACAAATTTGTTGTCCGGGCTGAAGATCAGGAAGCGATGCTTCTCCCAGGTGGCTAGTTGCGCCATTGTATTCGAGCCCAGCAATGTCATATAAACCATTTATGGTTAGAACAACACCGCTAGATGGAGTCCAGGTGTTGTTGTAGTAGCTTGGCATAACATTAGTATCGCAGGCGAAAATGTGAGACCCGTAGCTAACACCTCGTCCGCCGCATCCTACTGGCCAGTACGATTGAACGTATGTTCCGCCTTTTATACTGCTATCAATAGTAGCATCCTTTGTTAGTACAAAATAATTTATCTGATAAGACATGGCGCGGGTTTTTGTCGGACCAGTTTTATCTAACTTGTATATAAACTTGAAATTTTCGCCGTATGATACGGCGGCTTTAGTCGCCTCTGTGATCGGTGTTACGCCGCTTTTTGTGGAGTGACCTGGGCAACTACCATCATTAGTACAATCTGGTACGCAACTGCCACCGTCTCGGCAGGCAGGTAGTTGGCAATTACCAGCTACATCGCATCCTGGATAGTGATAAGGCACACTCACGCCAATCGGAATAGTGATATCGTATTGTCCGGCTGGCGAAACAGGTTCTGCGTGCAAATACGAGACAAAGTCATGATCGACATCGTCCTGTGTGAACGCGCGATAGTTTTGCTGACCAACCGAAACGAAATTACTGTCAGGATTGCGTCCGGAATACCATTGATTGAGATCCCTGAGTGTCCCTTGTGTATTAGCCGCACTGCCTAACGCCCAGTATTTGAAAGTAATATCTCTATTAGTCCTCGCAATAGTATTTTTAGCGTAATAGCTCCAAGTCGCCGTATGGCCGGGTCGAGCAATCACGGACGACGGATTCGAAACCGTTGTGCGAGTACTTGTTGCAGTGCTGCCGGTGTTATTGTTTTTAACTACCGCTTGAAGCTCAATATCCCATTGCGCCTTTACTATCGCGCACACCTTGCCCGATTCCTTGAAACTACCCTTTAGTTCCCTATATGGATTAACCCAAGTAGTACTACAAATTTGAGTACCGTCCGTTGCGTTAGAGGGTACTACTTGCGAATGTGTTCTTCTGAATACATCCCAGGCGTTAACCGTCAAACCTGAACCGAGGGTGGAGTTGCTGCCACTTCCGTTGCCATAACCCCAACTTAATTTGGGCGAAGTACTCGATGAATTAATACCTTTCGTCTCCCTCGCCACATGTTCCCATTCGACCTCCTCGCCAGGTGCTGCATATATGTTAGTACTACTCCATAAACTACCGCTGTTTTTGCTCTTAATCTGAACCGACGGTTGTAATTCCCAGTAACTGACGTCCCATAAATAGCAGATGCCATCCTCGTGCCATATAGCACCAGTGTTGCCAGATGGAGCTTGAGGTGTCATCGCGCCAACTGTCTTGTAATAGCGCTCGTATACATCCGCGCATATTCTATATTGAACACCAGGATCGCATCCTTTGCTGAGATCAAATTGCAACCTGCCATAACCTTGTTTCCACGGCGACAATCCGGGATATTGATTTCCAAAAACAGAGACTGTTGTTTTACTAGTGTTTCCGATCCATGACTGCACACAATATTCTCTTGCGCCAGTAGCTGCGTTGTAGGATCTAGTGCTATTAGGTCTGCCGTCAAACCAGATCTCATATCCAAATGCGTTGCCAGCTTCATGAAAACTCACGGCAGCCTCAAGTCCTGCAGACCCAGCTAAATTGTAAAGATCCACGTACGCCAAATACGGACCGCGACCCATGCAGGTTATCGTGTTCACGTCGCAATCACCACCCCCTAAATTATTTTGCTGTCCGCCAGGTCTTATTTCTGCTGCGCTAGCGTTACTTGCGCCAGTGCAGATTAATACTGCCACAAACAGTAGTGATATCAACACAAGACCAATAGCTTTCTTTGTGTGCAAGGGTGTTTTAATCGTTTCCATTATCCAATCCTGACGTTGGAGTAACTTTATATGCACCCTTAGATATCGCTTTGGCGCTACTAGTCATCATGTCGACACTGCTGAAAACCGGCAATCTGTTATCAATATATAAACCTTCATCTACCAACGACTTAATTTTTTCGGCGTGTTTTAATGCATTTTCGCCGTCTGAACTATAAAACGCACCGATAAACTTAATGTATTGACAAGTCGCGTCGCTTTCTGCTGCGCTGGTTTGCGGAACTTTTTTGGCAAATTTCCTTACAACGCCCATTTCGTCAGTGTTATCTTTGCCGATTGCTTCGACATATTCATCAACCAATGCGTCGCACGCGGTTTGGCGCACGACGACTTTTTCGGATGGAGATTTCAAACCGAAGTACATGGTGTTGCTGATCATGAGGACGAGTACCACGACCATATCGACAATAACCACGACCGCTGCCGGTATTATCCACTTCCGATAGTGCACCAAATCGAGTTTCTTCTTTTTTACGTGCGCATGCGCGACCGGCGGTTGCGGTTGATGCGGAAACGGATTATGGTTCTCAATTGTTGGTTGCATCGGCTTATCTCCTCCTACTTATTTGATACATTTAAGTATAACCGATTTGCAAAAAATATGCAAGTCCACCATCAATCAGACGAATCAGGTGGCGTGTGATCATAATCCAACACCAAACGGCGGAAAATGTAATCGATCAGCGACTGCGCCGTCGGAATCTCCGGATCATCGGTCGCACCCATCGGATCAAAACGCATATCAATAAAATGTTTGGTAAATTCCTCGAGCGGCACGCCATATTGCAACGCAATCGACACCGCGATCGACAACGCTTCCATCAACCCCGCCTCCGTCGAAGCTTGTTTGTCGGATTTTAAGAATATTTCGCCCAAATTACCGTCTGGATACGAACCCGCGATAATATAACCTTTCGCACCGGCGACATCATACGAATAAGTCCGCGACGTCCTGACGTTCGGTAATTTACGGCGAACGACGCGACATACATTGGTCGAATTTTCCGAATCAGTTCCCTGAATTTCATCGACCGGTACTTCGGATTTTTCGCGATCAATATTAACCACTTTTAATCCCAGTTTCCAAGCCTCCAAATAAACCTTCTCAATATCCTCAACAGTGGCGGATTCCGGCATTTTAATAGTTCCGGAAATCGCGCCGGATAGAAACGGCTGGACCGCCGCCATCATGCGAATCTGCGCCATCGGGTCAGTTTCATTATTGACCACTCCCGCCACGATAAACGACGCCTGCGAATTGCGCCAACCAAAGTCCGCGCCCAATTCCAAACCGCTCGCCCATTCGCGATTCGCCGCAAAAATGATACTTTCTAAATTCAGCCCCCAATCCTTATCCACAATTTCATCAGTCTTTGCAAGCGAAGCAGTAGCGTGCTTATGAATCACCGCCGTATGTGGCATAGCGTTGCGCTTGTAACCCTCGTACGCGCCGGCGAACATCGCGATTTCCGCCGAACGACGATAGGTCACCGCCGTCATGAGCGACGTAATCGCCGCCGCGATATTGCGGCTCGCCTCGCTGTCATACGGCGAATTGATCGCATCAAATAACGCGTTGAAATTCGAAAAACTTAGACCCAGTTGACGATATTTGCGCGTGTTGATCGTGATTTTTTCTATCAAAAAATCACCAAATGTCAGTATCAAATCCAGCGCCGCCGTAATAATTTCCATCGCCACGATAAATTTATTGATGTCGAATTTTCCTTTATCATTCAAAAATTTCAAGATATCGATCGACGCATGAACGCACGACGAATTATCAATCGACATAAATTCCGAATTCGGACTCGACGCTGTGATTTTACCGTCGTTTGGAATACTGTGCCAAGCATTAATCGTGCTGTCATATTGCACGACGTTCGGACTGTCGCCCGCCCATGCGGCTTCTGCGATTTTATGAAATATGTCGCGCGCATCGATTGTTTCGATAATATCACCGCCCAATCGGCTGCGCAACGCGAACGGCGCACCGATTTCGACCGCTTTCATAAATTCGTCCGACACACGCACCGCGCTATGGGTATTTTTTTGATCAATAAATGATTCAATATCGGGATGATCAACATCGAGCACTGCCATTTTTCGCGCACTCGCCATATCATCACCGCCCGCAATCACATTCGCCGCCGCATCCGCCACGCGCATAAACGACACTGGTCCCGAGGCGTGCGCACCGTTCGGCAATTCTTCGCGACTGTCGCGAATACGCGACAAATTCGTACCCACGTCCGAACCGCGTTTGATGATTTTGGCTTCCTCTAAATACCAATTATAAATTGATTCAATCGAATCATTGACGCTCAAAATAAAATGTTTCGAAACACGTTGCGGTTTGTCCGTACCGACATTACGCCATATCGACGAGTCGAACGCGATAATCCGATGCGCGAGCAAGCATTTCAATTCATTTTCGAACACCTGCGCGCTCTTTTCGGAATCAAAATAGCCGTCCGCACGGCCCTGTTCAACGCATTTTTTGACGATACGATCAATTGTTTGTTTAGTTTCCTGATCAATATTATCGCACGGGTCAATGTCGGATACCGAAAATACTGGATCAAAATGCAATCTCTGATCAGTTTTTTCCTCTCCTGGCGCGACCGCTGTCCTATTTTTCTCATCCGCTGCACCAAAAATACCCTTGCGTGTCATTTATCCCCCTCACTTAATTTTGTTTCAGTGCCGCCCACAAACACTACATTTAGTGTATCATGTGAATTTTTGTACGTCAAGGAAATTTCAGTATGTAACTGTTTTAACAGAGGAAAATCTTTCAGTATGTTCCGAAATAATAGTGTCATTTCGAGCGCAGTCGAGAAATCTTTTTTGCATTAGTGAAAGACCCCTCGGCTACGTTCGGGGTGACAAAGTGCAATTTCTACATTTTCTCCGGCACCTGCATACTCAAAATATCCAACCCGCGGCGTAAAATTTCGGCGTAAATTTTGACAAGCCGGGCGCGCAGATTTTCGCGCGGATCGCCCGCGACGCGGGAATTTTCGTAAAAACGATTGAAAGTTTGCGCCAGTTCGTACAAATACGTGCAAATCACATGCGGCGCGAGATCCTTCGTCGCAACCGCAACTATGTCGGAAAATTCCATAATTTTCACCAATAATGCGCGTTCAAATTCATCGAAATCGACCGCCGTAAACTCATCTGCAAAATTCGCCCCTAAATTCCGTAAAATCGAATTAGCGCGCGTCGCGGCATATTGCAAATACGGTCCAGAATTACCGGTGGTGCTGACTGATTCCTGCATATCGAAAATAATATCGCCGCCGCCGATGCGATTTTTCAAAAAAGTATACTTGATCGCTCCAAAAACCTGGATCATATCGATGCTGCCCTGCGTTTCCTGATACGTCGATTTGACCATGTCGATGACGTCGACGGCGCGCAACACTTTGCCGAGACGGCTCGACATCTTGCCCGACCCTGCGAGTTTCACGTTATTGTGCGTGATGTGCAGCGTCGTACTCGAAATTTCCGGCGCAAACTGTTCAATACTCTTCATTAAAACTTTCATATATTCAACAATATCGTTGCCCGTGATAATAATCGACTGATCCGGATGATAATCGCGCCATTTACTCATCGCCACACCGAGATCCTTGGTTTCATAGGTCGGCAAACCCTGACCATTAATGAAAACGCGGGTATGTAAACCATATTTTTCGCCGTTGAACACGATCGCGCCGGCGGATTCTTCGTACACGCCGTGTTTTTGTTGTTCGCGCACGGTCGCCATGCCGATTTTGGCGGTTTCTGATTCAGGATAAAATTTTTCAAATTCCACACCAATTTCGCGATAAAAATTCTTAAAATAATCGTATGACCAACCACGTCCCGTCCAATAAATTTGCGCGAGCGGCGATTCGTGGTTATTGGTGGCGGTAATGTCATAAACGGCTTTGTTATATTCGATGATTTCAGTTTTTGCGCTTTCGTCATTTTCGTACGCACCCGCACCCATCACGTAGCATTTGCTCAAAAAACTCGGGCGGTCGGATTCGGAAATCTCGTTCAGTTTTTCCGGATTCTCGCCATCCAAAGTTCGCACGATACCCCACATTGCCTTGCCGACATGCAAACCAACGTCGCCGCCAAAGTTCACGCGATGCGCCGCACCGCCCGCCGCCTCGATCAGGCGCGAAATCGATTCGCCGATGATCGTCGTATACAAATGACCAACATGCAACTCCTTAAACGGATTCGGATCGGAAAATTCCGTGACGACAGTTTTGCCCGCATACATTTGCGACGCGCCATACTCTGCCGGATTTTTCAGCATTTTATCAAATTCTCGCGCCAAAAACTTTTCGGACACTTTGAGATTTATAAAACCCGGACCAGCAATCGAAACGCCTGCGAAATCTGGGTTATTGCGCAACTCGCCCGCGATCTGTTCGGCGATTTCGCGAGGATTTTTGCCTAACTGACCCGCCAATTTCATCGCCACATTCGTCGCCAAATCACCGAATTTTGCCTCTGGACGCGAAATTTCCGCAACCACATCAATTTGAAATAACTGCTTAATAACGTCCGCAATCACACTTGAAAAAATTTCCATACAAACAGTATAACATTAACGAAGCGAGAGACAAAACGACGCCAATAATAGCAAGTGCATCAACCCGCGCACCATATATCCCAGTATTCGGCGGCGCGATTATTGGCGCATCTGGCCGATGAGCATCTGTTGTTACATCGAGATACTTAACAATAATAGCGTCCTCGTAACCCCTATTCAACTCCGTCAAATCACCGTCGGATGAGTCGGACCATCCCGCCGCAACATATCCGCCATCAGAACCCATCGTAATCGACGAAAAACTATCGGCGTTGCCCCCGCCAAAATTTCTATTCCATTCTAACGTCCCATCGGGACTAAACTTCACAATAACAGCATCAGTGTAACCCTTATTCAACCCCGTTAAATCGCCATTTTCGGAATCAGAATATCCCGCCGCAACGTAACCGCCATCGGACATCAAGGCAACGGATTCGAATCTGTCGTATCCGTCCCCGCCGAAACTCCTTTTCCATTCCAACGCCCCATCGGAGCGATATTTCACGATAATAGCGTCACAATCACCCCTATCTAATCCCGTCAAATCACCGTCGATCGATTCAGAATAACCAACCACCGCGTAACCGCCGTCAGGTGTCGAAACAACGGATCGAAAATAGTCATCCATAGAACCGCCGAAATTATTGCTCCATTCGACCGCGCCATCGGAACTCAGTTTTACAATAACAGCATCACCCCAACCCTGATTCACTCCAACTAAATCTCCGTTGGTCGAAAATGATGTTCCGGCGGCAATATATCCGCCGTCTGCGATCGTGGCGATCGAATAAAAAACATCGTCCCTGTTCCCGCCGAAATTTTTATTCCATTCGAGCGTACCATTGGCGTCATATTTAACCACGACCGCATCACCGTTACCCTTATTCTTCCCGACCAAATCGCCGTCCGTCGAACTGGAATATCCCGCCGCGATATAACCACCATCGGATGTCGGAGCAACCGAATAAAAAATCTCGTGACTGCGGCCACCAAAGTTCCTATTCCATTCGAGCGCGCCGCTGGCACTGTATTTTGCGATAATAGCATCGGATCTGCCCTTGTTTAGCCCCGCCAAATCACCGTCAGATGAGCTGGACGCTCCGACGACAATAAACCCACCATCAGCGGCCGCGGCGGCCGCATAAAAACTATCGTCATAACCGCTCCCGCCGAAATTTCTGCTCCACTCGATCACTCCATCGCGGGTATATTTCACGATGATGGCGCTACCCTGATCCGTATTTAATTCGTCCAAATCACCATCGGATGAATAGGAGGCCCCAACCGCCACATACCCGCCGTCGGGAGCTGACGCAACTGAATAAAAACTATCGCTATTCTCCCCGCCGAAACTCCTACTCCACAACAGACCATAATTTCCCATCGCGTGCGCATCAAACGCGAAAAATGAGCTAACGATCAACATCACCAACACCAATATCTTTGCCGCTTTACTCACACTAAACCTCCCCTTTAACTTTTCTCTCGCAATTCTCTCTTGCTATGAACATTATAAACTCCGTAGCAGCTCGAGTGTCAATAGAGTTTATGTTAGATATGTTGTGGTTTTGACAACACCCGCTTACCCCATCAACACAATCGCTACCGTCACCAGACCCGTGGCGAGGGCGTGATGAAAAATATTTTTCTTACTCAACTTTTCGCGTCCGAATTTCGGCCAGATGAGAGTGAAAACTATACCAAGTATGAATGTCAAAATCAATTGCAAAATATTCTCCGTAACTTTCCAAATCGCCAACGGCATTATGAGCATACCGAATCGTTCGACGAATCGACCGATCAAATAAATCGTTTCATTGAAAAATAACGACGCGAATTTTTTGGGTCGATCCTGTTTCCAAAACGCCTTAAAATCGCGCCGCCAACTTTTTATGATCAGTATCGCCAGTGAATTTATCACCACGCCGCTCAACATTACCCAAAAAATACTTGTCCATATTGACAGCCCCCGCGCCTGAAATACGAAAATTGTGTCGGCGAGGACGTAAAAAACACACGACACCAAGACCAACAATCCCGCATCCAACCTGAATCGAAATCGTTTGCGATCCGAACCGAGGATTATTAAAACTGTTGCGCCGATAATCAACACAAACGCGATAATTTGCATGAACGAAATCATTTGTCCGAGTAGTATCGCCGCGAAAACTAGCGCCATGACCGGTTCGATTTGCCACAGTAAGGTGTTTTCCGTGGTGGTGTCTTTGCGCAGGGCAAAAAAGTACGGCACGCTGCCGATGACGCTCATGAGCGCCGCCGCCGCGAATATTCCGATTGCCGTGATGTCGATGCCTTGAAACAATTCCGTGCCGCGCCAAATGAAAAGTCCCAAACAAACCATCGCCTCCATGGCGGCGTAAAAAATCGACATGCATTTCGGATTTAGTTTCCGGCAAAACGTATCGACCGTGTAGTTATCGAAAAACCCGGAAATCGAATACGTCAGCGCCGTAACCACGACCATTAGGATCCAAATCATAAGTAACATTATAGCACACCTACACCCCGTCATTCCGCACTTGCTATCGGAATCCATTACTTGGCATGAACTATACAACAACAATATTTCTATTTCAACGAAAACCCACAAAGTAATGGATGCCGGAACGAGTCCGGCATGACATTGCTAGAGGGACATTAACTGCGACATTTACTGTAACATTTTTTCGCCCTTTGACCCCTGTTAGAGTGCGACATTTAGTGCGACATTTTTGGGAACATTATTTGTCGTCGACGACTTCGCCTTCGACCGCTTCATCGTCGGCGGATTTGCGGCTGGTTTTGGTTTCGCCGCCCTCTTTGTCCGGCTCTTCGGCTTTGGCTTGTTCTTCTTTCGCCGCCGCTTCGTACATTTTCGCGCCGATCGATTGGATTTTTTCCGACAATTCTTTTTGCGCGGATTCTAATTCGCCCTGATCGTCCGATTTCAATTTTTCCTCCGCGGTTTTGACGGCTTCTTCGATGACTTTTTTATCATCATCAGAAATTTTATCCTTAAATTCATCGGGCATTTTCTTCGCCTGGTAAATTGTATTCTCGAGCAAGTTGCGTGCGTCAGTGGTTTCGCGTTTTTTCTTGTCTTCGTCGGCATGCGCTTCGGCTTCGGCTTGAGCTTTCGCGATATCTTCCTTGCTCAAATTGCCCGAGTTTTGGATAGTGATCGATTGCTCTTTGCCGGTGCCTTTGTCGCGTGCGGTGACGTTCAAAATACCGTTCGCGTCGAGGTTAAATGTTACTTCGATCTGCGGGATGCCGCGCGGTGCCGGTGCGATGCCGTCCAAAATGAACTTGCCGAGCGATTTGTTGTCGTTCGCAAATTCGCGTTCGCCCTGTAGCACGTGGATTTCAACTTGCGGTTGATTGTCCGCCGCGGTTGAGAAAGTTTCGGATTTGCTCGTCGGAATCGTTGTGTTGCGTTCGATTAATTTCGTCGACACGCCGCCCATCGTTTCGATTCCGAGGCTCAGCGGCGTCACATCGAGCAACAAAACGTCCTTGACGTCGCCCGCCAACACGCCACCTTGGATTGCTGCGCCGACTGCGACGACTTCGTCGGGATTGACGCCCGCCATCGGTTCTTTGCCAAAAATTTCCTTAACGCGTTTGATGACGGATGGCATGCGAGTCATACCACCGACCAACACGATTTCACCCAAATCCGACGCTTTGAGTTTCGCGTCCTTGAGCGCCTTTTCGCACGGATCGGCCAAACGTTTCAGCAGATCCGCAACCAATTCTTCCAACTTCGCGCGGGTTAATTTGGTTTCAAAATGTTTCGGACCATCCGCGTCCGCCGTGATGAACGGCAGGTTGACTTCGTACTCGGTCGTGGTCGAGAGTTCTTTTTTGGCTTTTTCGGCTTCGTCCTTGAGGCGCTGCATCGCGGCTTTGTCGCCACTCAAATCGATGCCGGATTCGTTTTTGAACTGATCCAGGAAATAATTCACGACGCGATTGTCGAAATCCTCGCCGCCGAGATGCGTGTCGCCGTTGGTCGATTTGACTTCGAATACACCGTCGCCCAGTTCCAGAATTGACACGTCGAACGTGCCGCCGCCGAGGTCGAACACGGCGATTTTCTCGTCCTTATTCTTTTCCAAACCATACGCCAATGCCGCGGCGGTCGGTTCGTTGATGATGCGTTTGACTTCTAACCCCGCGATTTTGCCGGCGTCTTTGGTGGCTTGGCGCTGAGAATCGTCGAAATATGCCGGAACGGTGATGACCGCTTCGGTGACCGGTTGACCGAGATAAGCCTCGGCGTCGGCTTTGATCTTGCTCAAAATCATCGCGCTGATTTCTTCCGGCGAATAGGTTTTGCCGTCGAGTTCCACCGCGGCGCTGCTTTTGTTGCTGACGATTTTGTACGGCATGATTTTGATGTCGTTTTGGACTTCTTTATCGGAAAATTTGCGCCCGATGAGGCGTTTGATGCCGTAAACCGTGTTCGCGGCGTTGGTGACGCGCTGGCGTTGGGCGACTTTGCCGACCAAACGATCGCCGTTTTTAGCGATAGCGACCACTGATGGGGTGGTGCGATCACCCTCTTTATTCGCGATAACTTCCGGTTTGCCGGCGACCAAATACGCTACGGCGCTGTTCGTCGTACCGAGGTCGATTCCAATGATTGTTCCCATTTTTTCTCCTTTCTGCGTCAAGACTGTCTTGACGCAAAATAAGTTAAGTTTACATTTTGGCACTCATACCCTATGACTGCCAATCACCAACCATTATAGACAATTAGCACTCGCGTGTCAAGAGTGCTAAATGTTGTAGTTTTTGCAACATCATTTTCCGGATTTTTCGGATAAATATTTATTTAATTCATTCACTTTATCGGTGAAATCTTTCGCGATATCATCCAATGACGCAACTTCTTTTTGGAATTTTTCCATGGATTCATTCATGCTACTAACGATTTGTTCGATATTTTCCCGGTATTCCGATTCGCTGATACTGCCGTCGATGCGCCATTTTTCCAATTCCGTTGCCATAGCGTAGAATGCGTCGCTTATTTCTCGTATTGATTGGTTGATAACCTTGTTTTTCGTGCCGGCGTGCAGTCGATACGAGAAATTATGTATGTCGACGATCGTTTCCGCCACCTCTGCGATCGGGGTGCTGCTATCGACGGAACTATGTTCGGAAACAAAACTCTTTATATCAGTAAAAATCGGCATAATCGAATCATGTAATTGGATTGATAAATCGAGATAATCCTTGTATTTATCGTATGCAACTTTCAATTCATTGTATTTTCGCGTGGCTTCTTTGTCCTTTTGAACGGCTTTTTTGTCGCCTAACACTCTGACCGCAGAGCTTAATTCATTCTTAAATTTGATGATTTTGGATTTTACCATTTCGATGTCGTGTTTTTCTGATATATTTTCCATGGCAAGCGATGAAAAATCTTCTTTGCTGTCATTGATATAGTCAACAATGCTCGATGTTGCTTTCGCGGCGTCCTTGTAATCGGTTTTCGTCACGCCACCGAGAGTCAGTACTAAAACTGTGACGATGGCGCCGATCAATATCGTGCCAATCCCAACAATCAGACCGATCAACCAACTTTTACTCGAAACCTTCTGTTTACCCATACTTCTCCTTTAGATTATTGTGGAATATCGCGCATCGTGAGCGATAATTTACCGCGATCGTCGATAGCGGTGAGTTTGACTTTGACGACTTGACCCTGGCTCAAAACATCAGTGACTTTATCGATGCGTTTATCAGCGATTTGCGAGATGTGCAACATGCCGTCAATGCCGGGCATGATGTTCACGAATGCGCCGAAATCTTTGATGCCGACGACTGTGCCGGTATAGATTTTGCCGACTTCGGGTTCTTCGGTTAATGACTTGACCCATTCAATGGCGCGCGCCATGTCGTCCGGATTATTTGATGCAAAGGTAATCAAACCATCTTCCTTGATATCGATCATGACATTAGTTTCAGAAGTAATTTTATTGATCGTTTCGCCGCCCTTGCCGATGACTGCACCGATTTTGTCTGGATTGATCATCAGTTTTTCAATGCGCGGCGCGTATGGCGAAATATCAGCACGTGGTCGATCGATGGTCGCGAGCATTGATTTCAAGATTTCCGCCCGACCGTCTTTCGCCTGCAATAATGCTTTTTTCAGAACTGAGGTCGGCAAGCCGTGAACTTTCATGTCCATCTGTAGCGCTGTGATGCCATCGCTCGTGCCGGTGACTTTGAAATCCATGTCGCCCGCGAAATCTTCCTGATCCGCGAGGTCGGTCAAAACGTAATAATTATCACCATCGACCATCAGACCCATCGCCACACCGGAAACTGGTTTTTTGATCGGCACGCCAGCGTCCATGAGCGCCAGACACGACGAACAGGTCGCCGCCATCGAGGTTGAACCGTTTTGCGACATGATTTCGGTGACACTGCGAATCGCGTATGGAAAATCCTCTTCGCTCGGCAAAACCGCCACCAGAGCACGTTCCGCGAGATAACCATGCCCCACTTCGCGACGACCCGGCGCACCGAGGCGCTTGATTTCGCCGACCGTGTAACCCGGCGCGTTATAGTGGTGCATATAGCGCCGCTCGCCATCGGTAACTTCCATCGTATCAACCAACTGCGCAAATGACAGCGGCGCGAGGGTGACGATGTTTAGTGCCTGTGTCAAACCGCGCGTGAACAGCGATGAACCATGCGCTCGCGGCAACAGCGCGACTTCTGACGACAACGGGCGAATCTCAGTTAATTTCCGCCCATCGGGACGAACGGATTTTTCGACGATACCGCGACGAACTTCCTTGAATAATGCTTGATTAAACGCATCTAAATGTTCCTGTTTTAGTTCCGCCCATTCATCCTCTGTCCAATTTCCGGCGGATTCCGCCATGCAATCATCGCGCAATTTTGCGATTAATTCGTTGCGTTCATGATACGGACGACGCAGATCTTCGGTCATGCGCGCGCCTAGCCACTTGTCAACTGCGTCCTGAATTTCTTCGTTTGGTTTGACTAATTCGTACTCTTTCGCAACTACGCCGACTTTTTCACATAATTCCTTTTGCAGTTTTAGAACGGGTTGAATATTTTCGAGCGCCCAATCGATTGCGTCTGCGATCATATCTTCGCTAACTTCCTGCGCACCCGCCTCGACCATCATAATGCCAGTCTCGCGACCCGCGACAAACAGGTCGAGTTTGTTATTATTCATCGATTCACGCGGCAGGAACGCCGCAAATTCGCCCTTTTCATCCAAACCGACACGCAAACCTGCCACCGGTCCGTCGAATGGTGCGCCGGTCAGCATCAACGCCGAACTCGCCGCAATCATCGCGACCGCATCGGGACGAAACGCCGGATCGGTCGAAAAAACACTCGCGACAACCTGGCATTCGTTGCGATAACCTTTCGGGAATAATGGTCGAATCGGACGATCAATCAGCCGACCGATCAGAACTGCTTCGTCGGACGGACGACCTTCGCGCTTAATGAAACGTGAACTGCTGATTTTTCCGGAAGCGTAATATTTTTCTTCGTAATCAATCGATAATGGAAAATAATCCAGATTTGGATTAACTTCACCGCTCATCGCCGAACCGAGCACTACCGTGTCGCCATATTTTACCAACACGCTGGCGTCCGTACGGAAACCTACGCGATTGATTTCTAACGTTAATTCGCGTCCCAACCAATCGGTGGAAACGCTAATAATCTCTTTGTCTGTTTGTACGACTTTCGTCATAATTAAATCCTTTCTATAGTGTCAGTAACGCAAATTTATACAAGAATCGCTACTCAACTTCATTCCCACGCCGCTCCGCGCGCCCGTCGTCACGGGGCTTGTCACTGACTCTCTCGCCGTCCTTCGATAGTTGCGCGGAAACGAAGTTGATCCGCTCGTCTTCCTTTCTTGTGTAAATTTTCGCCGCTGACACTTTAATTAAATGTTGCATCAACGATTTTAGCATATTTTTTGCGAAAATGCTACTTTTTTGAACAAAAGCCTTGACAATTATGATAAGATTTGATATAATGGTAAGAACAAGCGTAATAATAGGAGTTTTTATGTCGGAATTATTTAATTATCAGTCGGGTGTATGGGAAGAGGATTCGAGAAAATTGCAGCTCGTTGTTCCATCGTTCGCCATCGGTCAAAAAGCGGCAATTGCCGAGATGCTGACCGCGCAAGGCGACGCGGCACGCCGCGAGGGCTTGAATGTCATCACTAATGATCCTATGGATTATCTCGGCGAAGAAGAAGCAAAAAGCCGCAAGGTCGCACGGTCATTAGGCGAAGCTGGCTTGTTTTTCTATAATCCAGGCTTGGCGTTTCATATCGGTTGGAGAGATTGGTATGACCAGGATCGCGTCGGATTCATGAGCGAACAAGGGTTATTGAATCCCGACTGCGATGTCGATATGTACACAGATTACCTTAACGAACTTGATTTTCTGGATCTGAAAACCGGCATGATTATACTACCCGATACGAGATTGCAAATGCGCGGTCAAAGTTACGACGCCATGAGCCACGCAATCACAGCCAACGACGAAAAAATCATGGCTGCGACCAATTGGCGAAGGAGAGTCGCAAGCTTGAGCGTTCGTGCCAGCATGGATTATTACGCTCAATCAGAAACAAATCGAGAGATGATGAATATGGGAGACGGTTTGGGTGAATATACTTCCGACCTCACCCCTAGGGGCCTCATCGCAGTCCCAGATGCCTGGTACAAACGCAGTCATCTCGGTTTGACCGAATTTGACCGACATGGTCTCGACCATCTCGGCATGCATGCCGGAATTGTGAAATATCTTGATCTTTAATAAAAACCGGCGGAAATCGCCGGTTTTATTTGATTTTTCAAGTAATTACTTGCGCAAACCGAGTTTTTCGATGACTTTTTTGTACTGTTCGAAATCGGATTTTTCGAGGGCTTTGAGTAACTTTTTGCGGCGGCCGACCATCTGTAATAATCCGCGGCGGGTCATGAAGTCGTGTTTGTTGGCTTTCATGTGTTCGGTCAATTCATTGATGCGCGCGGTCAAAATCGCGATCTGCGCGGCGGGCGAACCAACGTCGGTTTTATGAATCTGCGTTGATTTGATAGCGGCGGTCTTTTTGTCCTTGGTAATCATAATTATTTCTCCTCTTTCTTGACAGTTTTAGCCGCAGGTTTTTTGGCAGCGGGTTTTGGCGCAGTTTTTGCGACCGGTTTCGCGGCGACAACTGGTTTTGCAGCGACTGGTTTTGCAGTGGCTTTTTTGACCGCGACGATTTTCACGCCGGCTGCTTTGGCGGCTTTCGACAGGTGCGACAAGCGGCGCGCAGCGGCTTGTTTGGTCAAGACATTCTTCTTGACCGCAGTGTCGATTTTGCTTTGCGCGACACGGAAAGTATCAAAGGTCGGCGTCGCCTCAAACGCCTTGACCGCCTCCCTCATGGCGCGTTTTGTGCGCAGGTTCTGTGCATAGCGCAACCGATCCTGCTTCATTTTTTTGACTGCTGATTTAATAATCGGCATAAAAACTCCTCTCGCGGCGATCCTAAGACCGTGGACGCGTTAAATTTTAACTAAAGTAGTGTATCAGAAAAAGTTCCGTGTGTCAAATCTTGACTTTCATAAAACACTTGTGGTAAAATGGTAATAGAGGTATCTATGAACGAAACAAACCCAAAAAAGCAGTTGATTGACAAGCTCCGGAAAGTCACGAATATTTTAGTGACGGTTTCGCGTAATCCGGACGTCGACCAATTGACGGCGGCGCTAGCATTGACGCTGATTTTGGACAAAATAAAAAAACATTCCACCGCCGTATTTAGCGGTCAGATTCCGCCAGTGATGAATTTCCTTGAACCGGAAAAAACTTTCGAAAGCAACGCTGATTCATTGCGCGATTTCATTATCCAACTCGACAAAAGCAAGGCGGATCGGTTGCGCATGAAAACCGACGGAAATATCGTGAAGATTCTGGTTACACCGTACCGCACCAAAATTACGCCGGATGACATTAATTTTAGCGAGGGTGAATTCAATGTCGAATTAGTCATTGCGATCGGTGTCGATAATAAAACTGATTTAGATACGGTTTTAACCGCGCACGGTCGAATTTTTCACGATGCAACGGTCGCCACCATTAATTTGGATGCGGGTCAGGATTCATTAGGATCGATCAGTTGGTATGATGCGAGCGCGAAAAGTTACAGCGAGCTGATCACCTCACTCGCCAGCGAATTGGGCGGTGAAAATTCGTTGCTCGATGAACAGATATCGACTGCGCTGCTGACCGGGATCGTGGCAACGACGGATCAATTCCGTAATGAACAAACCACGCCAGCGATCATGAAACTCGCCGCCGAACTGATGACCAGCGGCGCAAATCAACAACTCATCGCATCGGAACTATCCGCCGCCAGTGTCGAAGGTACAGAAGAAACTCAGATCGAAAACTCCGAGGAAGAGTCCGGTGAATATACCGACATATTACACATCGATAAATCACCAACCGAGGAACCGGCGGGTGATATCGAACCAGCGGAAGAAATCGCCGAGCCAGAAGAAGCGGTCGCACCCGAACCAGAACCGGAATCACCACCCGCTGCTCCCGCGCCGCCCGAAGAACCCGTTGCAACACCGCCGCCTGCCGCACCCGAACCCGTGGTCATACCACCGGCTCCTGCTATGGCGCAATCGATCGCATCGGGGGAATCCGCCAACGTACCGTTGCCCGACGAACCACCGAGTTTGAGCGAACAATTGGATGACGAAGAATTTGCCGTTTCCGAACAAAATAACAGCGACGCCCTGTCGACGGCGCGATCGCAATTATTGGAATCTGAATTAAATCACACGAAATTAAACATCGAACCGCCATCACCCAACGATAGCGGCAGCAATCTGATTGCGGAAAGCGGCATCGCACCGATTACCGCCCCTGTCGATGCAACAGTTGACACCGCTAATCTCGTCGACAATCCGACATTGAAGTTTTCCGAACCAAGCGTTTCACCGACCGCGGATTTGCCGCCTGTAATCCCGGGCGCCATACCGACGATGCCGGTCGACGTCGACACTTACCAAGCGGCGCCAGCACCGGCAACCATCCCGCCGTCGCTCGATATAGCGTTACCGCCGCCCCCGCCATTGCCACCGCCGCCACCCGTGCCGGACATCAACTCGTTGCCACCGGTTCCACCCGCGTTGGACATTGTATCGTCGGATAATCCAACCATGATCGCATCGAGTGCCCCAGCCGTTGAACCCGAAATCGTCGAAGATAAAGTTCCCGACATCATGGAATTCCAAATCCCCACTCAATGATTTTAGAATCGCATCAACATACTCTCGACCAAAACCCACGCGTTGTCATCGTTCGATAATTTCATTTTTGCATCAGTTTCCGCCATCTGACCAACGATTTTGCGCACACGTTTTTGTTGTTCGGCACGGTCGCCGATGCGCCGCGCCATATCGTACGCGTTCCTTAATTGAAACGGATTGATTTTCAGTTCCGACGCCGCATTATCATCACAAAAAACCGCCCCCGAAAGCGCAAAAATCTGACTCATCAACAAACCGAAAAATCGATTGGCACTCTCGCCGGAACGTCGCAAAATGGTGATTTCGGCTTTCACATCGTCGCGTCGTCCGCTCAAAGCCTTTTCCAGAATCAAAAACGCATTGCCGGCAATGTCGGGTTCGACCATTTTCTCAATCAAATCCACGTCGACAATCCGATCAAGCGCCGATAATTTGACGATCTCGCCAGCGATGCGCGCAGCTTGGTTTTCGTCGTTGGTCGTGAGCTCAATAAGGCGATCTGCAGCGTTCGGTTTGATGTCGACGTGCCGCAAATTCGCCTCGTCCAACACAAATTTTTTCATTTCATAAGGTTTCAGATCCTGAAACTCGCGGGTTTCGGCGATTTTTTGCAAATCTTTAAAAGTTTTTGTGCGTTTATCAGGATTCACCGCCGCAATTACGAGTGTCGTTTCGTCCGGTACGCGCGCCAAATTTTCGCCCAACTTTTCCCACGCCGATTTCACGTTTTCCGCACCGCGCACAATAATTAAACGTTCGGGTTGGAACATATTGATATTGATAATTTCTGAAATCAATGCCGTCGGATCAACATCGCCCGCATCGATTCTCGTAACCGCTTCACAATCATGTGTTTTAATAAACGCCACCGCGCGTAAACTCACTTCACGCCGAATTAAAAAATCATTTTTGCCGTAATAAAAATATATCACTAAACAATTGTACCACGAATCGTACGTGTCAATTCGAGAAATTCACCGAGTCCTATAAACCCATGCAACAACGCGAACCTAGTTCTGGCCTTTTCCTGCCCGAGTATGCCGCGGATGCTGGCGGCAGTCAACAATCGAGAAGCCTCATCTTTCTGCTGATCATCTTCGATGGTTTTTCGACAAGCGTCCACGCTTTCCGCAAACATGTCGCTTACCATGGAATGTGACATTTCGTAAAGTATTTCATTCGCAAATTGTCGCGCCCGCACCCGGCTTGTCGTCTTGCCCGCGTCAACATTTCCGTCAATAGTATATTTAAGCCTAGCCAACGAACACTTTTTACCGTCAACACCGACTCCCCTATCGGCATCTTTCTCACCGCCTTCATAGCAATCCTCGAATGGCAGAATCGGAACTTCCGGTATACATGCCGACTCGAGCACGACTATATCCCGATCTGCCCTCTTTTCTTTATACATTCTATGCATGAAATTACGCATCAATGCGAGGTCGAGATCGCCAGTTTCGCGCCTTATTTGCTCTTCTGCATCAGCCGCAATTTGCCCAACGTTAATCAACCCAGAATTCGGCAAACAACGTATTAGTTCGCGTGTAAAAACGGCTTTATTAGGACTCGGCACACCGAGCACATCTATTTCTAGCGGTTTTTCAAGTACCATACCCCCATTATAGCACACATTTGATTCCGTGTCAATAGGATGATCTGAAACTAGTGTTCGGCGCAGTGATACGTGGCGGGGTTGGTGGGGTTATGGGTATTTCTTGTTGGCAGATTATGGTATCAATCACTATTTCTACGTC
>WRGU01000038.1 GCA_009787015.1 Candidatus Saccharimonadota bacterium
TTAATTTAGGGACCTTAGACGATAATCTGGGCTGTTTCCCTTTTGAGCGCCGATCTTAGCACCGACGTTCTAACTGCCGCGATTCCACACATAGTATTCATAGTTTGTTAAGAGAGAGTAGGATTGCTCCCCTCGACTCTTTACAGAGCTTTACCCCTATGTGCTACAACGCGACGCTAGCCCCAAAGCTATTTCGCGGAGAACCAGCTATCTCCGAGTTCGATTGGCATTTCACCTCTAACCACAAATCATCCAAGCACTTTGCAGCGTACCCTGGTTCGGCCCTCCACGTCGTGTTACCGACGCTTCAGCCTGTTCATGGTTAGGTCACCCGGTTTCGGGTCTAATCCTTACGACTAAAACGGGCTATTCACCCTCGCTTTCACTATGGCTTCGTCACTTGACTTAACCTCGCCGTAAAAATTAACTCGCTGGATCGTTCTACAAAAAGCACGCCGTCACCCCATAAATGAGGCTCCGACTCCTTGTAGGCACAAAATTTCAGGTTCTATTTCACTCCCCTCCCGGGGTTCTTTTCACCTTTCCATCACTGTACTAGTTCGCTATCGATCATATATCATATTTAGCCTTGGCAGGTGGTCCTGCCAGATTCAACCAGGGTTTCTCGTGCCCCGGCCTACTCGAGAAAACATATATAAGGTCAACGTCGTTTTCGCATACCTGGCTGTCACAGTCTTTGGCTATTCTTTCCAAAATATTCTGCTAACCACGTCGATTTCTTACCTTATCCGCTCAGTTATCGCTGTCGGTTTTAAGATTAAAAGTCCAAGCATATGGGCTCTTAATCCTAAAATTATGTCAACTCACAACACCCTCTCAATATAGGTCGATAAACCACTAAATTGAAAAGGTTTGGGCTGTTCCAGTTTCGCTCGCCACTACTCCCAGAATCGTTATTTACTCTCTTTTCCTTATCCTACTAAGATGTTTCAGTTCAGATAGTTCCCTTTCGATAATCCTATGTATTCAGATTACGATGCTCACGGCATGACCCGCGGCGGGTTACCCCATTCGGATATTCCCGGATCAAAGCTTGTTGGCAGCTCCCCGAGACTTTTCGCAGTCTTCCACGTCCTTCTTCGGTGATATATGTCAAGGCATCCGTTTTGTGCCCTTGAGTACCTTTTTATGCATTGACTGAATCGGTAGTTGAATCTTCGTTAGAAAATTCCCCTGCCGTCAAATCCTTACATTACTTTCGTATCACTACTATGCTTATAACAAAATAGTAGTGAACCTAATTGTCGTTGTAAAATTCACTCGATTTCGCACTTTTGACAGATCGAAATGTTGTAAACTCTACATCATCATCTTACGATTGAACATAAATTGTTAAGTTGCCGCGCCATACCACACGATTTTCCGTGACGATAATACATCATCAGTTCCTCGCTGTTGTGGTAGAGAGCACATTTGAGATTTTGCACTGAAAAACTCTATCTGCTCTCTAAAACTCATAGTATTTTAGCAAACCGCTGCATTTTCGTAAAGACTTAAAGCGTTGTAGTTTTTGCAACAGTCTTCATCTTCGCCAGCGGTTTCATGAGAGAAACTTAACAAACTGTGTTCCATTATACACGCTATTTATTAAAATGCAAGCGAATTTTGACATTTTTTTGATAAAATCAAAACGACAAGTGAAACTCACCTGCCGTTTATGAAAATTGTTACTATTTACTCGATTGTTTCGTAGGTGTTCAATTCTTTTTCTACTTCAACGATCTTTTCGTGAAGAGCGAATAAACTGCATAGCCAACGAATAACCATGACGCTCCAAGAAATAAACGATAACACCATAACTATAGCCACTACTGCCACGCCGCTAGTGTCGCTTAAGTAATAGCCCGATGCCGCCGAAACTAAACCGACTATAAACGCGATCAGATATACCGCACCGACAAACGCCATCGACGAAATCACGATCTTCGCATAAGTCAAAAGACCTTCTAACAAAAAACCGGTTGATTTGTTGCGAGTAGTAACGATTCTTCCTGCGTTACTTTTTGTTCTGCCATATTTTTTCCTTTCTTTTTATATTGAAATATGTTAGTAACAGCTAGTACGACACAAATGCGTGAAACTGTCAGCACCTTTCATAAATTTTGTTCCTCGCAAGACTCTTTCGATAGTGTATAATAGTGGAATAAAAATAAGGAGGATTCGTGAGCAAAGGTGACAATATCATCGAAATCAAAAACTTCCAAATGAAATTTGGCGACAAAAGTGTAATTAATGGTTTATCCTTCGAAGTAAAGCGCGGTGAAACGTTCGGCTTCCTGGGATCAAATGGTTCAGGAAAAACGACAACCCTGCGCGCATTGCTCGGTATTTACGAACCAACTGGGGGTGAACTGCTGATCGATGGCGATATTTATCGCGTTGATGGTTCAATGCGAATTGGTTACCTGCCCGAAGAGCGCGGATTATATAAGAAAGAAAATGTGATCGATACAATGATTTATTTCGGCGAACTCAAAGGCATGAACCGCGACGCCGCCAAACGGTTTTCGTTAAAATATCTAAAAAGGGTTGGTTTAAGCGGTTACGAACTGACGCGTCTCGATAAACTTTCCGGCGGTCAACAACAAAAAGTCCAACTGGGCATCACGATCATGGACGATCCAGAACTTCTAATCCTCGACGAGCCCACCAAGGGTTTCGACCCTGTCAATCGCCGGTTACTCATGGATATAATTTCTGATTGTCAAAAACGTGGTGCTACGATCATGATGGTGTCGCATCAAATGAACGATGTCGAAAAACTCTGTGATCGAATTGTGTTATTAAAAGACGGGTGCGCCGCAGAATACGGCACAGTTAATGCCGTGCGCAAAAAGTACGGCGACAAACACATGGAGGATATTTTTGTCGAAATCTATAAAAATGAATTTTTGGAAACAGGAGAAGGAGATCTTGATGAAAAGTAAGTTTTTCGGGCATAATTTCGCGACGGTTTTTCGATTCGAAGTCGTGCGAATGTTGAAGAAAAAGAGTTTTTGGGCGAGCGTACTGGCCTTCCCTATCTTGATGGCTGGATTGTTCGCGTTGGTTTTCTGGGCGGAAGATCAAGGTGTCAACACTATTAAAGAACTGGCAAAACAAGAGTTCTCAATCGGTATAATTGATCGAGGCAAGATTCTGCCCGCGAATATCGTCGAGAATATCAGTGCACGCGAAATCCCAGATAAAGAATCCGGCATAACAGAAGTCAAATCTGGTAAACTGGATGCATTTTTCTATTTCCCAACCAACCTAACCGAAAACGAGGTCCAGATTTTTGCCAAAAATGTCGGGGTTATTGACAACGGCAAATACCAGGACGTCGCCCAAAATCTGCTCCAAGCAAGCGCCGTTGCCGAAACCAACCCTGAATTTGCCGCGATATTGATGGGGCAAGTTAAGTTCTCGGTCGAGACTTTTCGAGACGGCAAACCCTATAATCCGATCATGGAAATGATCGCGCCAGGGATTTTCTTAGTGCTGTTTTACACCATAATCGCCATGTTCGGGGCACAAATGATGAACGCTACTGTCGAAGAAAAAGAAAATCGCGTCATGGAAATGCTGCTCGTCACTATCAAATCACGCACCTTGATCATCGGTAAAATTTTTGCGATGATAACATTAATCCTGATCCAAATCGTCGTTATCATAGGATTGGTACTGATTGCCTATTTTGCACTCGGTAGCCGCCTCAATCTACCGTCAATCGACCTTGGTCAAATTCCGTTCGATCCGATACGTATTTTGGCTGGCGCCGCTATTTTCCTGAGTGCGATTTTGTTGTTCAGCGGCATCCTGGTCGGCATTGGCGCCGCTGTCCCCACCGCCAAAGAAGCCAATCAGTTCATGGCGGTACCACTCATCTTGATATTCGCACCGCTCTATATTTTACCGCTAGTGCTGACATCAACTGTCACGCCAGCTGTGAATTTCATGACTTTCTTCCCCTTCACCGCACCCGTGATGTTGCTATTGCGCAACGCAATTGGTAATTTGAGTGTGTGGGAAACGATTTTCGGCATCGCCATCATGGCCACCTCCGCCATCATCGTTTTCTTCATCGCCGCCCGCCTCTTCCAAACCGGTGCCGTCGAATACAGCAAACGCATGTCGCTAAAAGGTTTGTTTAGGAAAAGATGAGTGTAGATATTTTACTTGGTCCTAGAGTGAATCCTAAAAGTTAGAAATATAACAACAGAAATGATCGCGGTCAACCCGCCGATAACCGAACTTGTTACAGCGATATCCCCGCCGGAACCGCTGTTCGGAGTGGTTAGTCTTGATGCTACTGTATTTTTGAAAGCGACGATCGTGTCGCCATCCAGGTAAAAATCCTCTGTTGCGCCGCCGCTCGCTGGTTTTGCATCGCCGACGTTGATGGAATAGGTCGCCCGGTGGCCGTGGTTTGCCAACTCGACAATCCGGTAGTTCCCCGCTGGCAGGCCGATAATGGTTGCCGTTTCGCCGTGTTTGAGGTTGATGATGGTCGGATTGCCACCGCTGTCGTTTGTAATGCGATCGACAGTAATGCCACGAATCAACATTTCATTGCCGGTAAACGCAGTAGCCAATGGAATCGGACCGGAAGCAAAGAAAGGTTTATTATCCGTAAGATAAAAAACTTGGAATTGATAGAGTTGATTCAGGTCGCTTGGGCTGACGTCGCCAGATACGGTTTTACTGATCGAAAGGTTATGAAACGAGGTATTCAGGTTCACAAACGAGAGGAAAACGCAATCGTTAGGTGCAAACTCCAAATTATTCGTGGCGTAGTTGCTATCGCCCCAGTCGGGATTATCATAGTTCGATCCATAAGCGCTCGTCCAGCCCGAATCGCCGTCTGATTGGAAATGATAGTATGAATATAACGGTGTAAATCCGGCGGCATCGGTTTCGGTGACGCGATAGATTAGATCTGGATCAATCTCGATAAAGGCGAGGTTGTAGGTTTTGAGAGAAAATCTACCCTGGGCGGCGTTTACGATTACTCCGTCGCCACTGTCGAATACACCTGCGAGATTGACTGGCGACCATGTCGCGCCACCATCTGCCGACCCCTCTAATTGAAATTCGAACGCTTGAACCATTTCGTAATCTGGCGGACTATTGTCCGACGGATAACGCAGTGCCATTTTACCGACATAGAGATGCCCTTTCTGGTCGTGCCGGGCGTTAACGAATTTGACAACCGCAAGATCATCGTCCATCATGAATGAACTAGTAATATTCCCCATCTGTCTGATCGTGACCGGCATGGCGGCCGTAGGGATTAGATATCCCGCATCATATTCAATCGGAACACTGATTTCCTCCACCCAATAATAGGCGTCCGTCGGAAGGTTCTCAAACAGCGCCGAACCGCCGTTTTTCAGAGTGAAAGTGTGCGAGTCGATGGTGTTGAATGCTCCGTACACTGGGTGGGCATTCAGATCCAATAAAACAGAGATGGCGTAATTATTAGTCGCTGCATAGTGCACCCTAAAACGAAATTCTTGATCACGATCGAGAGGCGTAGCGCCCTCGACCTGCTTAGAAATATTTAGCCGACCTAGCGTGGTCTGACCAGTCTGTAATGTGTCTTCGGCATAAAGATCGAGCAATAGTCCATCGCTACTCGCGCCGATGAACGCCTGCACGCTATTCCAATCCTGAACGCCGAAACTTTCGTCCACGAACGTTACCGGTGTACCGGTCATCAGCGGTACGTTCACCGCTTTCGCCATCGCCTTAATTGTCAGTAGGTCGTTAAATTCTTGCGGTGAGTTGCGACCAGCCGGAATCTTTACATAAAACGGATCGCTCCGCCATACGCCACCACTAACCGCACCACTGCTGGTATATTGTCCGGTGCTACTAGTGCCGTAAATAGCGTCCGTCGGTAATGCAGCGGCGGCATCACTCGCACCGGTTACGAAAGTTGCCCCCGCCAGATCAGGACCGGTCGTCGTCAGATAAACCCTGTCAATATCTGGACTGGCCGACAGGGTCGATGGGTTAGCCAGCGTCGCCGAAACTGTCAACGGACCGAAAAACTCATATCCGTTGTCGGGACTGTTGATCGTCTTAGTCGAATCATCGATTAGAACTTCAAGACTGGTCGATTTCAACCCTGTATCGCGACCGGACTGTGCGTCGTCATATAACCTCTGTACCAGAGCATTAAAAGTACTCTTCTTGGCGGGCGTACTATCGAGGCTGGTTTTCAGAATCGTTACATTGTCGCCAACAAGCGTTTTCCAAATCGCCACCTTCGTCGCCATTAGGGCGATAGTTTTGTCAATCGTGCCGATGCCGGGATAAAGACTATTCAACCGCGCAACGCTGACCCGACTGACCGTATCGTTCGCTAGATAGTCGCCGCGATAACCGTTCAGCACCAACCACCGCACCGCGTCGCTACTGCCCCGCATAGCGGTCGAAACCGTCCAAGGTGTAGCCGCCGCATAACCAGTTTTTACATCGGTCGTTGCCCGCGCAGTAGCATCCCACCCCGAACTATCCGCTCGCGAGTGAAAAGCGACGAACGGATCGACACAGTAAACCTGACTAAATGTCCCCATCCCGCCAACCGGGATATCGGCAGATCCGCTCCACACACCGCCACTGGGATAGTTTAGAGTATACGTGATCTGTACGTCGTCATAGTACCGAAGAGTGGCAGTGTATGGACCTTGAGGGTCAGCCGCGTCCGCGGGTTTAGAGTTAAGCCCAGCCAACACCGCAACCCCAATAATCAGTGTCGCCACCGTCAATGCAAACAGCCTGGCTTTTTTCCTAAACACCTGCAACCTCCACATTTTTTACATAAACATTATATCACAGTAATGTTTGGATTAAGCCATTCTCACGATCACATTTTCCGTCGCATCATAAGAAAATTAACGACACTCTTACGACCACGAATATTATCGACTAAAATCTCGAATGGAAAGGTTTTGTCGATTTGGTTATCACCGATTTCGTTCGGGTTGATAACGTAAAACTCGCCGCTCTTAGACACGCTGCTCACAGCCAAATAATGACCGCGACCAGTGTGAAAAGTCATCGGGCTATCATTTTCCTTGCCAACATTTATCAATCCCATCCACCCGTTTTTTACAAGTCCTGTGATTTGTTCTTTGAGTGCATATTGATCTTCCCAATCGATCAAAATGTCCTTGATCTCTAAATCATATTTCGAATCTTTCACGAGTTTCTCGATGCCCAACTTTACCCCTGGCGCAAAGAATCCCTTACCCGACCAAAATTCCGACACATTCCCACCATCGTCGAACATCATCAGGTTCGCCACGTCATAGGGCGAGATATCATACCCAAATGTCGCCAGAATTGACGCCACCGAGCAAGGAGCGCAACCCTGATGCAAAAAATCAAACTTTGGTTTTTTCGGTAATGTCCCCCAATACCTCTGCACGAAACGCACGCTCTTTCGACGACCGTCTTTGCTTTCTGGGATAACTTGGGCTTTCGTATTCATAATTAACCTAACGAATCAAAAATAGCCCGAAAAATCTGCGTTATTTCGTGCTCGGGCGAATGGTTGGATATCGCCCAATATAGTTTCGCGTTGGGAATGATTTTGCTGATTTCGTATGCAAAGTTCGGCGGGCAGACCATGTCGAATCGCCCCTGAACGATATAAACTGGAACTTTAATTTTGTGAACATTATTTAATAGGAAATTCTTCGGCATAAAGCAATTACTGGCCACATAATCAATCTCGATTTGACTGCCCGCGGGATCGTATTCATCGAAACTCTCTGGTAACTTGCGATCGTCGGGGCTACACAACGCACCCTCTAAACAATCCATCACATATGCCGATTTCTTCTGCTCGGCTTTCGTGCCGTTCAGTGCCTTGTCTTGATGATAACTAATTGGATCATTGTGGTGTTCTATCGGCGTGTCGGTCAAGACTTTATCCCAAATATCAGGATAAAACGTTTCAGCGTTCGCACGAAAAACCTGATCCATCTCCTTTGATCCGTTATAGACCCCGCCAATCGCGAGACCGACCACCATCTCCGGGCGAGTAATCGCATAATATAGCGCCAATGTAGAACCCCATGAATAACCGTTGAGATAAAATTGACCGATTTTAAGGTGTTTAGCGATTTTCGTGATGTCGTCCGCCAATTTCTCAATCGTATTATTTTGACGCGACCCGAGCGGCGTACTCTTACCGCAACCGCGCTGATCGAAGAAAATCACTCTTTGAACCTTAGGATTGAATGGCACTTTGAATGCATCTTTGATATTCCCGCCCGGTCCACCGTGCAGAAAAATTATCGGCGTTTTAGCATCTATGTTGCCCCAATCAACAACGGATATTTCGTGGCCATCACCCACATTGAGCATAAATTCTTTATTAGTAAACTCATCTTTATTCATGACTATATTTTAGCACATAACAAAAACATCTCTATGTGAGATGTTGTAATATTTACAATGGTGGGCGATCGTGGACTCGAACCACGGACCTCGTCATTATCAGTGACGCGCTCTAACCAGCTGAGCTAATCGCCCTTAGGCGTACCGCTAGACGTGTTCACGAGAGCCTCGTGGTGGAGCATGTCGGATTCGAACCGACGACTTCTTCCTTGCAAAGGAAGCACTCTGGCCAACTGAGTTAATGCCCCGAACACATCTGTCAAATATTCTAGCGGATTTTGCGCCAAAGCGCAATACCCTATCTTCCCACTATACGGCTACTTCGCACCCATGTAATGGGTCGTCTATTCGGAAAAGAAAGAAAATCAGTTTTCTTTTCACTCATATCCTACCATTATAGCACACTTTTCTTTTCGTGTCAATATCTTACCCCTGTAATACTATGTTGACGATTATACCAATCAATACGCCGAGAATCGAGCCGACAATCGCTTCCACCGGTTTGTGACCACGCGAAAAGTATGGTTTTTGGGTTTTTTTATCACCAATCAACGCATTTATCGCTTCGCCCTGTTCACCGGTCGCCCGTCGCACGTGCGTCGCATCATAAACCACGATAATGGCGAATATCAGTGCCAAAGCGAACAGTGGCGTCCCAACGCCTGGCGAACCACTGCCATCGTTCAAACCGATCGTCGTCACCAGCGCCAATACTGTTGCAGAATGCGAACTCGGCATGCCGCCTGACTTGAAAAACTCACGCCAACCGAGTTTTTTGTGCGTAAACAGATAAACCACGATCTTGCCGAGTTGCGCCACAAAATATCCGAGGAATGCAGCCACTAGCCAGGGCGAAAAGATTTGTTTCAGGATATCCATTTACTCCTCGCCCTCTGTTGTGTCTTCTACAGCATTGTCATCTGACGATTCTGCGTTTTCGACGTATTCTTCGGTTTGTTCGGGAACTAATCCGAGTGAAACGACCGTGTCGCTGTCGTCGAGCCGCATGATACGCACACCCTGGGTGGTGCGACCCAATGTCGGGACGTCCTTTAGCGCCACACGAATCGTTTGACCCGCCGCAGAAATAATGATGACCTCTGTCGTAGCCTCATCAATGGCGCGCACTGTTACAATATTTCCGGTTTTCACTGTTACGACTGCCGCCTTGATGCCGACCCCGCCACGTCTGTGTGATGGGAAATTGTCAACTTTAGTCATCTTGCCGTAACCTTTCTCGCTCAAAACAAGTAGGTTTTTGCCGGTTTCAACGAGATCCATGCCGACGACTTTATCACCTGCACGCAAGCGCATACCGCGAACACCACGCGCGCTGCGACCCATCGGTCGAGCGTCTTTTTCATTGAAGCGGATCGCCTGTCCAAACGCTGTGGAAATTACAACATCGTCATCTCCAGTAGAGCGGCGTACCCAACGTAATTCATCACGTTCATCCAACTTGATTGCGATCAAACCGCTGGCGCGGACGTTGGCGTAATCTTTCACCGCCGTTTTTTTGATCGTGCCATTGGTCGTCGTCATGAACAGATAACCATCGTCATTCTCATCCTTGCTGTACTTAATGATCGAGGTGATTTTTTCCTCGGGTTGCAATTGTAGAAGGTTCACCGCCGCAACACCCTTCGCCTGTAACGATGCCGCCGGCACCTCGTAGGCGCGCAAACGGAACATGCGACCCTTGTTAGTGAAGAAGTTCAGCCAATCGTGCGTATTGCAGGTAATCAACTGGTCGACGATGTCTGTTTCCTTGGTTGTCAGGCCCTTCTTACCCTTGCCGCCACGATTTTGGCGACGGAAATCGCTCATCAAGGTGCGTTTGATATAGTTCTCGGTTGTTAACAAAATTACAACATCTTCCTCTGGAATAACGTCTTCATCACTCATTTTACCAAGTTCGTGATTAAAGATTTTCGACCGACGCTTGTCGCCATATTTTTCCTTCATGTCCAGCAACTCTTCTTTAACTATGCGCAGAATTTCTGCTTCACTGGCGAGAATTCTTTCTAATTCTGCAATCAATTTATGCAGTTCCGCCAACTCATCTTCGATCGCTTGACGCTCCAAACCGGTCAGTTTGCGCAGTTGCATCGCCAAAATCGCTTGTGCCTGAATCTGTGACAAACCGAATTTTGCCATCAAAGCGTCTTGTGCCTCTTCGTAGGATTTCGATGCGCGGATTACCGCAATGACTTCATCGATATGATCAAGCGCGATTTTCAAACCTTCCAAAATATGCGCGCGGGCTTTTGCTTTCGCTAACTCAAATTCCGTACGACGGCGAATAACAATTTGACGGTGCTTCACGAATTCGCGCAGAATCTCCTTTAGACCGAGGATTCTGGGTTGAATACCATCGACCAACGCCAACATATTATAATGAAAACTGGTTTGCAGTGGCGTCAATTTGAATAATTGATTCATGATCTTTTTCGGATACGAATCCTTTTTCAGATCAACCACGAACCGTACCTTGCCGCGCGCCGTCTCATCACGTACGTCCTGGACGCCATTTAACTTCTTATCTTTAGCAAGTTCGGCGATTTTTTCTTTTAACGCCTCTTTCGACACACAGTACGGAATTTCAGTGAAGACGATCCTATGACGACCTTTTTTGTCTTCCTCGATTTCACCAACTGCCCGAATTACCACTGAACCGCGACCGGTTTCGTATGCCTGTTTCATCGGTGCGCCGCCGTAAACGTGTGCACCCGTTGGGAAATCTGGACCTTTGACGAATTTCATCAACTCGCTGGTCGTTGCGTCGGGATTATCGACGAGATGTATCGTGCCGTCGACCAGTTCCGACAGGTTGTGTGTCGGGATGCTCGTCGCCATACCAACCGCGATACCCATCTGACCATTTAGCAATAAATTCGGTAATTTCGCCGGCAAAACCACCGGTTCGCGCTCACTGCCGTCATAGTTATCACGAAAATCAACTGTGTTTTTTTCCAAGTCCACAAGCATTTCGTTGCCCGGTTTAGCAAGACGCGCCTCGGTGTAGCGTGATGCTGCCGGCGGATCGCCATCGGGCGAACCAAAGTTTCCCTGTCCGTCCACCAACGGATACCGCATGTTCCAATCTTGCGCCAAACGCACCATCGCATCATAAATCGAACTGTCGCCGTGCGGGTGGTATTTACCCATCACATCGCCGACGATACGGGCAGATTTGGTGTATTTACTACCAGGACGAATACCATTTTCGCCCATCGAGAACAAAATGCGACGATGTACCGGTTTCATACCGTCACGTACGTCCGGCAGGGCGCGGTCGATAATAACCGACATCGAGTAACGAAGATAGCTATCCTCCATGACGTCTTCAACCGCACGCAGTTCAACCAGACGCGAGTGATTTGATGACACATGCATTGTCGCACCGCGAACTACATCTTTTGCTTCCGCCTCGATCGGCATATTGTCTTCTGGGATATTATTCGTAATATTATCGTCCATAATTAAATCTCCTTACTTTCCAAAATTTGTTTAAGCTTTTCCAATGTTGATTGCGGTTCAGGATTTTCCAATTTGCCATCGTCAACCCATTCCCTATAAACCATTTCTGTGCCACCATCAAATGGTATAGATATATATGACACCTTATACCCCCCCCCTGACTTGCGATAGAATAAATTTTTTGTTCAGTTCATAATCTGTAACTTCATATTCATTCCAGATCTTTGAATTCGGTGCGCGATTTTTTAATGTTGTTCCTTTCCGCGCCGGAACTTCACTTGGAATTTCTTCCGCGATCGAATCAAACCATTTTGAGATATTACGCGAATCAAGAACGAAGCCCCAAACTTCTTCTAGCGGGCGGCTGATATGTATTTTCAAAATATTTTCTTTCATCTTAAACATCCAAATCTTCCAATTTAACTTCGCGGGCTCTGGTTTGAATGAATGATTTGCGTGGATCGACTTCGTCGCCCATTAACTTCGTGAAGATAGCATCAGCGCGTTCGACATCGGCAACCTTGACCTGAACCAGCACGCGGTTTTTGGGATCCATGGTGGTTTCCCATAATTGCGCTGCATCCATTTCGCCTAAACCCTTATATCGTTGCAGGAATGTTATGCCGGCTTGCTTTAATGTATCTTCCTCCGGATCGATCTTGATTCCGCGCGACTTGCGCTCCTCTATCCATTCGGCGACTAATTTATCTTTCTCGACCTCGTCGTAAACATAGTGTTTTTCGTTTGCACCGCGCCGCATCATGAATAATGGCGGTTTTGCCAGATAGACGTGCCCCGCCTCAACAATTTCACGCATAAATCTAAAGAAGAACGTCATCAGTAGTGTTGCGATGTGCGAACCGTCGACGTCGGCATCGGTCATAATAATAATACGATTATATCTCAATCCGTTAATATCAAACGCATCTCCAATCCCGACGCCCATACCCTTGATTAATGACACAATCTCTTTATTCGCAAACATTTTATCGAGGCGTGCGCGCTCGGTGTTTAAAACCTTGCCGCGCAACGGCAGGATTGCCTGGGTTCGACTGTCACGACCGGATTTCGCCGACCCGCCCGCCGAATCACCCTCCACGATATAGAGTTCGCATTCTTCCATACTTTTCGACGAACAATCTGCCAATTTCGATGGCAGATTGAATCCGTCCATCGCACCCTTGCGGATAATGTTGTCACGCGCCGCCCGCGCCGCTTTTCGCGCACGCGCCGCCAGAATCGCCTTGCCAACGATTTTTTTCGCCGCATTGGGATTTTCCTCTAAATAATACGAGAAGTACTCGTTCATGACGCTTTCAACATAGCGACGAACTTCCGGGTTACCCAATTTGTTTTTGGTCTGCCCCTCAAACTGCGGATCGGGCAATTTGACTAAAATAACCGCTGTTTGACCCTCGCGAATATCGTCGCCAGTCAAATTATCCTCTTTATCCTTTAATAGACCGCTCTTGCGCGCATAATCGTTAATTACGCGTGTCATTGCGGCGCGAAACCCAACAACATGCATTCCGCCGTCTGGGTTAAAAACGTTGTTGGCGAACGCCATGACATTTTCAGTAAAACCATCGTTATATTGTATGGCAATCTCAATTACACTGTCTTCAATCTGTTTCTCTACATAAAATATGCCATCATCAACAACTTCCTTACCGACGTTCAGATGCTTGACATATGATTTGATGCCACCGTCGAAATAGAACTCATACCGAGTTTCCTGACCTGGACGATAGTCGTAGACCTTGGCGCGAACGCCTTTTGTTAGATAAGCTTGGTGACGCAGATAATCCTGAACCCATTGATAATCAAACTTAGTAAATTCCTTAAAAATTTTAGGGTCGGGATAAAAGGTTATTCTCGTACCGCGCGGCATGTCGGTTTTACCCTTATTCTGTAATTCGGTTATCGGTTTCCCCTCAACGAATTCGATACTGTATAACTTGCCGTCATGCGAAACTTCTGCGATAAATTTTGTACTCAACGCGTTCACAACGGACGATCCAACACCGTGCAAGCCAGACGAAACCTTGTAACCACCGCCGCCAAACTTTCCACCGGCGTGTAGAACCGTTAAAACCGTTTCTAATGTTGATCTACCTGTTTTTGGGTGGATATCGACTGGAATACCGCGTCCGTCGTCTGTAACGCGACAACCACCGTCCTCCAACAACTCGACTTTTACCGTCGTAGCGTATCCCGCAATTGCTTCGTCGATACAGTTGTCCGCGATTTCCTTAATCAAATGATGTACCCCGTCATACCCCGTTGAACCGATATACATACCTGGACGCTTACGGACTGGCTCTAACCCCTCCAAAACCTGGATTTGATCAGCACCGTAGCTATCTGTTGTTTGTTTAGCCATGAACTCCCCTTCTCTAAATTTCGACTATCCTATTTTACACGTACACGTCTAATAAGTCAAATGTTTGGTTTGCATTATATGACATGTTTATGCTAATATATTAAGTATGTATAAAGTGGTGGGGTTACAGCATGTTTAGGAAACTAGTTTCCAGTCTGGCATTTAGCCCGTCTTTAGTGGAACAACTCGGGATATACGCCCGACGATTAGACAGAGAAAGGCGCATTCGCCGAGCGGGTCTTATACTGATAATTCTCGCGGTGGTTGCTCAGGTGTTCATAATCATGTCGCCACCAGAATCCACAAATACAGTTGCCCATAACAGCCAACCAACACGTGGCGACAGCACGTTGACCAGCAACATTTCGGCAGTTAACCATACACAAAATAATGTAGATGCTACAACAGTTACCGCGAGAGAAAGCGATATAATCACATACAATTTAGCGGTGACTAACAACTACGATAACGAAAGTACTGGCGCGGTTAGCAGCCAGCTAAGTGACATCCTCGAATATGCCGAAATTGTTAGTTATGGTGGTGGCGAGTTTGGCAAGAAAGATAAAACTTTGACCTGGAAAGATATATCTCTCGAACCGGGCGCTTCTACTACGCGCAATTTCACTATATCAATCAAAAATCCAATACCGTCGGTTGCTCAAAATGGACTTTCGTATGACTGCATAATCACTAATGAAATGAATAACCTAATTGATATAAAAATCAATTGTCCACCCCAGAAAGTTGTTGTCGAACAAACAATATTGAACAACTTGCCACATGTTAATATCGTTGTAAATACTACATCATGTGTTGCTGTTGTCGCTATAGCGTCATTCCTCCGTTTTCGGTCACGACAACTCGCTAAAGAAATTCGTTTAATTAGAAAAAAGTTTAATTCAGGAACACTACAATGAGTAAGGAAATAGCACCAACAAAAATCACCGCGGAGCAACGAGATTTAGAATTCAGAAAAATTATGTCCGATGTGCAAAATTCTATGAGTTGGTCGGAACGCGCATTCAGTAAATTTATTCACATAAAAGCGATCGAGAAAATCGGTGTTGCCATAGGCTCAACGGTTGCCCGCCCTTCCGCCATACTGACCGGAAGTTTGTTTGCATTAGTATTGCCGTCTATAATATATATAATAGCAAAACACTACGGATACCCGCTGACCGGATCGGAATCGATCATTGCCTTTATCGCCGGGTGGATCGTGGGAACGGTCATCGATTTAATTCGAACCATCTTCGGTCGAAAGAAAACCTAGTCGTCCCTATCGCTATCTCGTAAATCAAAGAAGATTTCGTCGTTATCACCGTCCGCTAAGCGCAGTTCATTATCAACTTTGGCATGTTCTTCTTGAACGGCAACTTTTTCTTCGGTTTCGCTAATCGCTTTCGCCTCTGCTACTTCAGTTTCTTTTGCAATTTCTTCCTCTTGCGCCACGGGATTGGGTCGGGTTGGTGGTTGGATAGGAGCGGGTTCAGGCGGCTCAGCCACAGACTTATCCGCCCTAGCTTTCGACGCTTGCGACTTTGTTGCTGGAATGTTCTGGCGTTTATTCATCCAATTGTCGAGGAATGAAGACTTGCCACCACCTTGGCTAGCCGGTCGCGCAGGCGGCTGTGTCGGTGTTGTTGATGGTGGCGTGGACGACAGTGGTGCTGTGGCAGGAGACGGAGACGGAGATGACGCAGCGACGGGTCGACTACTTTGGGCGGGCTGACCGGCAACAGGTACAGACGAATTGCGCATGGCTTCTAGGCGTTTCTTCTTGTCTTCCGCTTTTGCTATATCGACTGCTTGTAGGCGATTGGTGATTTCCGCCTCGACGACGGCGCGTGGACGACCGTATTTTGATGCCGATAACTTACGCATTGCATCGGCGAGTTCTGGATTAGGATGCCCCATCAAAGGTACCCAGTCCATCGAAAACGGCGCGGACGGCACGGAGTTGATGAGAACCTGCGCCACCGACGTATAATTCGGCATTTTTATTAGATCCTCAACCGTAAATGTCGGCTGAAAGCGCTTGACCATCTGCTCGGCGTCGGTCACACCGATACGACCACATATCGCCGTACCAACGTTACCGATAATTGCCTCGCGAATTTTTTCGGTCAACTGAGTCATAAACTGATTCGCTACTACCAATGACAGACGATACTTTCTAGCCTCGGACAGAATTGATTCAAAGGAATCTGTAGCGAAGTTTTGAAACTCGTCCACATATAACGTGAAGTCAGTTCGCTGCTCCTCTGGGATATTGGCGCGTGACATTGCTGCTTGCTGGAACTTCATAACGAAGATCATACCGAGGAGTTGTGCGTTTTTTTCGCCCAATTTACCCTTTGACAGGTTCACTAGCAGAATTTTTTTCTGATCCATAATCTCGCGAATATTGAAACCAGATTTTAACTGCCCCATCACATTGCGGATTGCGCCGGTCTGGAATGGCGCCCACTTCGATACCACCCACGCCGTAACCTCACCGGCGTCATTAGAACGCTGCGCGTTCGGCCACTCTTTGGTCCAGAAATCCAGCACTGCCGGATCGGTCACGAACGGCAATTTAGATTTTGCAAATTCTGGATCAACCAAACATTTTGGAATATCCATAAATGTTGCACCCTGAGGATCCGCCATCAAAAGCAACGCCGCATTGCGCACGATGTTTTCCATGCGCGGTCCAACGATACCGGTGTGACCTGGATCGTACAGACTATACAGCATATTTATCATCTCACCGACCACAAAATCTTTCTCGTCAGTCGTTGTCGCTTCGAAAATGTTCAAACCGATTGGATTATCCATATCGCTCGGATTGAAATAGATTATATCTTCGACACGCTCTTTTGGCACCATGCCCATCAATTCCTCCGCCAAATCGCCGTGCGGATCGATCAATGCGAATCCCTTGCCATCCAACATATCTTGCAGCGCCAAATTGTTCTGTAACCACGATTTACCAACACCGGTCTGACCAATTATGTAAACGTGACGGCGACGATCTTTGTCGCTTAAACGAATCGGCTTTTTGACGCCACGAAATATATTGTAACCGAGGAACAAACCTTTCTCCATGAGTTCTGTCGGACCGTCAACTTGCTTGGATCGCTGACGCTCGACCTGTGACGACGGAATATTCGTCTGATCCGGCAGGTGAAAAACCGTTGCCAACTCGACTGTATTTAATATATTACTATTAACTTCCTGCGGGAAAAAGCGAAAAATGAACGACGTTACAAGTGCCTCGGTATTAGCGGACGGCGAAAATTTGAAGCCGTTTTTGGTCGGTGAATCGAACAATGAAAACGCCGAGATAACGTTATTTATAAGAACCTGCGAACGCGTCACCGTTGGCGACGAAGCCACAACGCGGATCAGTGTTTCATACCCGGAATACTTCGACTTATCTTCGAGCGCCTCAACTTTTGCCTGATCGACGCCCGATAGCGCTTCTGGCGGCGAACCGTCGGTTTTCTTGCTGCCGTCATAGGACGGCGGTTTCCATAACGCCTCCAATGCATCCACCCACCACCCAATATCGATTAAAGTGCTGCCGTTTTTGCCACTACTCGCACCTTTCTTGTGCGCTTTGATATCTTTGACGCGTTTTTCTATTTTCTTAATCCATGTATCATCCGCTGGACGAATCATAACCTGAATACCAACACCGTCTTCGCGCGTCGCGGTTGACAACGCCGCCAACAGCGCCCGCATGGCATCGCGTTTAGTTTCCTGATATGTCGCGATTGGAAATTCATATGGTTTCTTTAGCGTAAATTCACCACCGACCGTCCCGTTGATTTTGCCGACTTCGCTGAACAAGTTAATTTCCTCAACTTCCTCTAACCTAGCGGTAGGATAAGACGCCACAATGGACTGTTTTATAGTATCCAGTAAGACCATCGGCACAACCACATAATAGCGAATCAGTCCACCGTGCGCAATTAGTTCAAACGACAGATGTCGTTGACCATAGAATCTACTCTTGAATCCCTTTTGCGCGGTTGAACTTATTATATTGTACATCGTTTGCGCCTGTGACACGACCTCATCAACCAAATCGCGCGAATCGCGAGATTCACTTTTAATGTCGTCGCTCGGTGGCGGCAAGTGTATCATCAGCGGCACCATCTTCAAACCACGCTCATAATTTTTTTGTTCGCGCAGGTTTTTTCGTGTTTGAAAATACACAATAGCCACAGCAATCGCGATGATCCCAACCACTACAAATATTACTGTCAGCACACTAGCCATGACTAATCATCCTGTGCCTTCCCCACTGATTTGCCGTATCGCTTCTTGATATAGTCTCGCATCAACTCTGCCGCTAATCTTGCCTGTTCGTGCGGATCGTCCTTGGTTCTTGCCACGATAGTCCTGGCTTGATCAACCCACTCTTTTTCAATTAAATCATCGTCAGCAGCAGTAGCGGGAGTCGTTGTCGTCTGGGTCGTAGTCGCAACTGGTACTATCGGCGTCACCTGTTGCACGACGACTGCCGCGGCTTGATCGTCCTGCTGTGTTTGCGTTTGATCCTGTCCCGGACCGATTTGAGTTTCGTGATTCGATAACTTCTCTTGTGACTGAATCGGTGCGGATTCCGGAGCTGTCGGCATAATATTCGGTGAATTGGGATTTGGAATATTTGGGCTACCTGGATTCATGTTCGCCGCAACATTGCCTAAACCGGGCGCAGCATTAAATTTCGGTGCGTTCGGAGTCGGCGCAACGTTAAAACTTTGTCCATTCTGATTCTGTGGAAACATATAAAAATTATATCATAATCATATGCATTTTGCATACAATTTCATCACTTATTTTTCATTAAAAATCCTAATGTAATTACAACAACACATACATCTGTTAATTAGTAGTTCTTCTAACAATGTAAAATATCATAATAGATTCTATCACGACCATCAAAGCAACGTCGACAACATTTAATTGTCCAATTGAATTCATAGAAATCACAAATATTGGCATAAAGCTCAACGCGACAATAATGAGATTTATTCTCAAATATGGCGTTCGTTTGTGATTCTCGTCGTCATCATTATCGCGTTTTTTGTGACGAATTACATCATATAAGCGTTGTAATATTAACAATAGTGACAATGTCAGTAAATACATGAACCCAAATAGACCGAGCACACCAAATGATCCTGCTTCCGATGGATTCGTAAAATTCAAAATTGATAACAAGCCAACGGAAGCACCGACTAAACCGGCGATAATCCAACCAAGTGGGATCTTGCGTTTCATAAGACTATTTTACTACGAAACGAGATAAAAATGAACTCGCTTATTTTTCTACGTAAGAACACAACTATAGCACGCCCATTTTGATATAAAATAAATTCTAAATAGTTGACACCTCTTACCTTTTGAAATGAGAAGAGGCCTTCTGGCGTCATCAAACGGTTGCGAAGTCATTGCGACAAACTCATCCGCCGAAAAGTGTTATAAAAAACAGGGCGCGAGTCGCGGTCGTATCCGAGGCCAGAAAGGCCTTATCACTGACCGCTCCTTTTTGGGGAGCATATCGTGGAGCTGAAATTCCCTAGATGGGAGATTTTTGCGCTCAACACGTTCGTAGCAGAGTGGCAGTAATAAATTATTGCTGCCATCACCGCTACGAAGATCCGATTTTGCGATGAGCGACTTATTTGTCTGCGCTATCACTCTTATCGGTCATACATTGATTGCGGAGTAATCTCGACGCAATCTCTGAACCAGTGTTTGATCTGTAATGTGCTAGTTTTTATCTTTTTGATCAGTGAGTATTCTCGAACGTGATTTTTATTTTATAAAAACTTGATAACAATATAGCAAACAAAAGCGCTTGTGTCAATAGTTTTTTATACAACGTTTGTTGTAATATTTACAATGTTAGAAATTTTACAGACACTAAATCACAAATTATATTTCGATTATAGTAAAAAATGGTGTTGTAATTTTTACAAATATAAAATTATTGCATTCTGCTTACATTCTATTTCTGCCGCAAACTCGCCAGCATTTTGACGATTTCGGAATATTCGGAGTCGTCTGGTCGTTTCTCGCCGATAGAAGCATTACCAAAAATAACGTCTCCGTGATCGCCCAAGTGATTATGTCGCGTCGACCATCTCACCACACAACTATTTATTGGTTGATCATATAAATCATTATAGTCAGATAAATATATCGAAAAACTCCCGTCTGGCTCAATATAACTAATGACGGACATGCTATTTAGTTCTCCGCCTGCCTCCTTATGAACCACGACTGCCGGTGCTTCGCTTGGATCACACCCTCCGCCTGCGCCACCGCCATTCGAATTTGACAGTGTCAATTTATATCCCTTTGCTGTTCTTATAGTCGTAATTTCCTGATAAAGATCGTCTCCCCATTCCCTCCTAACTTTGCCTTCCACTGACCAATCCTTTGGATAGTCAAAAGACAACCCGTCCATTTCCGTCGTATACATTAAATACTTCGCATCACAGCCGCCCTTCACGTCGTCGCATTTCGTAATGTCGTCGTTTGCGTTATCGTCGGCTTTTTGCAGTTGCTTCATTTTGTTGTCCAAATCGTCGATTTTTGTTTGTTGATCGAAACTTTTCCAAACGAAAAATCCCGCCACGATTGCAAATATCGCGGACAAAATAATTGTTATTATTCCAACCGTTTTCCAATTATTTTTCTTTTCCACAACCGCACCCATTGGTTGAATTTGATTTTCCATTCCACCATTCCTTCCTTTTAATTATATACATGCACTATATTACACGATCACCCCCCCCCCCCC
>WRGU01000039.1 GCA_009787015.1 Candidatus Saccharimonadota bacterium
TAAAATATTCCCATGCAACACGACAAAATTTTTCGGGATAAGTATAAGCAATTGAATGAGGAGCAAAAACGCGCCGTCCGACAAACCGATGGTCCGGTTATGGTCGTCGCGGGTCCGGGGACGGGCAAAACACAACTCTTGTCGTTGCGCGTGGCGAATATTTTGCGCGAAACTGATGCGAATCCGGATAATATTTTATGTCTAACTTTCACCGAAAACGGCGCGCGAAACATGGTGGAGCGGTTGTCGGGGTTCATCGGCACCGACGCGTACAAAGTCGTGATCGGCACGTTCCACGCGTTCGGCGTTCGTGTTATCGGCGAAAATCGCGAATATTTTGCGGCGCACCTCAAAACTCCGATCGACGAATTGCGCCAACATCAAATTTTATCCGAAATTGTTGAGGATTTACCGGCGCATAGCCCCCTAAATTGGGTGGAAATCCATCAAATTATCAGTTTGATTAGCGAGTTAAAGAAAGCCGCGATTGAACCATCGACACTACGGCAAATCGTTCAAAATAACATCGACGGCGAAAAAGCCGTAAACGCCCAACTCGACGACATTCTCACCCCGATCAGGGGTAAAAGCGCCCGCACCGCGGGCGACAAACTCACCGAAATCCGCGCCGCCTACGAACAAATCCTCCGCCTACTGGAAGATTGTCTTCCAGTAAATAGTTCGAGTTTGGAATTATTCGCGACAGAATTATCCGCCGCACTAAACGAAGCGACCGATAATTCAAAACCGCTGACCGCATGGAAGGACGAGAGCACGACGAAAGACAGCCGCGGACGTTTCGTCCTGAAAAATTTTAATGCGAATCGCACGTTGCTCGCCGCCGCGGATCTTTACCAAAAATATCAGGATAAGTTAAGAGAAAACGGTTTTTATGATTACGACGATATGATCTTGGAATTGATTCGTGCGCTCGAAACTAACGACGATCTGCGTTTTTCGTTGCAGGAGCGTTTTCAATACATCCTAATCGACGAGTTCCAGGACACCAACGCCAGCCAATGCCGCATCATCGAACTCCTCGCGGACAATCCCGTCAACGAAAATCGTCCGAACGTCATGGTGGTGGGCGATGACGACCAGGCAATCATGGGTTTTCAGGGCGCACACAGCGCCAACTGGGAGATTTTTAGCCGCTGGCGCGACGTCGCAAAAATCAACCTGACCGACAATTACCGTTCGTCGCAGGATATCCTAAAAACCGCCGAAAATATCGCAGGACAGATCACTGTTAAACCAAATATCCTAAAGGATATCATTAAGAAATTGACTGCGCGCCAAAATCCGACCGATACCAATATCGTGCGCCTCGAATTTGACGGAGAAATCACCGAAATGAAATATATCGCCGGCGAAATCAAAAAAATCCCCGTGGACAAGTGGCGCGACGTCGCCATCATCGCCCCGAAGCATAAACTCCTGGAACGAATCGTGCCGTTTTTGCGCGCCGAAAATATCGCGGTGAATTACGAACGCCGCGAAAATATTTTGGAAAGTAAGACCATTCAACAAATCGTTGATATTTTAGAACTCGCGACGGGACTAATGGGTGACCATGCGAGCGTGCATCATTTGTGGGCGCGGGTTTTGTCACAGGATTTTTGGCGGGCATCCACCACCGCGATTTGGCAGCTGTCGTGGGAGGCGCGCGCGAATCATAAATCCTGGATCGACATTCCGACCAACGATCCGCACATCAAATTCGCAATTGAATTCATCAAAAAATTAAGTGTAGTGGCGCAAACCGAAAACTTCGATACGCTCCTCGGCATGATTGTCGGCACGGTTGAAATCGACAATACCGCCAGCCCGTTCAAGGAATATTATTTAAATCAACCGGACGACATCTTGTACGACACCCTGACGAACCTAACCATCTTGCGCGAAAAATTCGCGGATTTCGACGGCGGCAAATCCGCCAATGATTTCCTGAATTTCGTTCAAGCGCATTTGAACGCGAGCATCAAAATCACGAACACCGACCCGCACCGCACGGGCGAAATGGCGGTGAATTTAATGACGCCGCACGGGGCAAAGGGACTAGAATTTCAACACGTTTTCCTGCCGTTCCTGAATCAGAAAAATTGGGCGAGCGGGGCGGGGAATCAAAACATTTCCTTGCCCAATAATTTGGAATACATCAGGAGCGACAAGCGCGAAGACGGCGAAAAGTTGCGCGTGTTGTTTGTGGCGATGACGCGCGCCAAAAACTACCTCTACCTCACAAACAGTAAGCACGATTTTCTCGGTAAAGCGATGGAACGATTGATCTTTTTGAACGACCAGGAAGATGAAAATAACAACTTAATTACGCCGATTTTACCCGAAAAGTATCAAAAATCGCCGCGGATTTATGACGAGGAAACATCGGTTTCGACACTGGATTTGGAAAAATTATGGCATGACGCGTGGCGCGATAAACACGCTCCGAACGGTGCGGATTTGCGCGAATTGTTGCGCGATCGGATCGAAGATTTGGTTTATACCGCGACGAATCTGACGACTTTTTACGATGTAAAGTTCGCCGGACCGCAAAGTTTTTATGAAAACGTGATCTTAGGTTTTCCGAGCGCCGCGTCCGATTCGATCGAATTCGGCAACATCGTGCACGAAATCCTGGATCAGTACGCACGCGCGACAGAAAAAGCATCGATCGACGTAATTTTAGAACAATTCGCGAGATGCGTTAACGACCCGTCACGCGGAATTAGCGCTAAAACTCGCGCTAAATTACTCGAAAAAGCCGACTGGTCGCTGCCGAAATTTTTCACTGAACGCCGTGAAATGTTGTCGCGACCCGCGCGCACCGAACAACCGATTAGCGCCGTCATCGATGGCATCAAAATTTACGGCAAACTCGATCACATCGAAATCGACGACGCAGCGAAAGAAATCACTATCGTCGATTTCAAAACCGGCAAGCCAAAGACTGCCAAGGATTCCAGCGACCCAACCCTCCATAAAAACATCACGCAACTTTACTTTTACAAAATGTTGCTCGAAAATTCGTCGGAATTCGCAAAATTCACGGTCGTCGGCGGACGTTTAGAATTCGTCGAAGCCGACCAAACCGGCGAAATCCTCCCGCCGCTCGTCGTCAAATTCGACCCCGCCCGCGAAACCCGCACCCGCGAACTCCTCACCACCATGCACCACCTCGTCAACAACTTCACTTTTCCCGAAATCCCATCATCGATCAAAAACAAACCCGCCATCACCGTGAAAGATCTCATCGAATTCGAGGATATTTTATTGTCATCCCGAGCGTAGCCGAGGGATCTTTGCACTTTTCTCATCAAGATTTCTCGACTTCGCTCGAAATGACAAACTCACTACAGCTTAACATGATGCCCGAGAATATTGTAAATCGCAAACCCTAAATCCAAAATGTACGTCACGAACGTGAACCAAAATATCTGTTTCATTACTTTTTCCGGAACGCGTTTGAAAATTTTCCGCGCGCGAGGATAAATCAAATACACAAAAACCACCCCCACCACACCGAACAACAACGAATTTTTGAGCTCGATCATGCCGTAAAAATTGTATGGTTCGTATTTGTAACTCCAAAACGGATTCTTTCCCAAAACCGCCGTGATGAGCAGCGCCGACGTCAGTTCCACGAGCGCCAATACCGCCGCCGAAACAAGATAAGTGGCGAAGATATTCATGCGCTTAAACTTCTTGACCATCGGACAGACAATCAACACCAACGCCACCGCCCCGATTCCGTACGGCGGAGCGAGCGGCATAAAGGTCGGCGCCATCGGGTAAAACCCGTAACTGCCGCGAATATTGTAATTGATAAATCCCCAAATCGCCTCGCCTATCACCCCCGCCACCGCAAAACCCCAAAAACAAATGTATAATTTCATGAAATACTGCGACCGCGACCGCTTCGCGGCGACCGCACCCTGCGCTCGTTTCAAATTTTCAACTTCTGCTTCAGTTTTTCGCATATGCATTAAATTATATACTCCTTAACGTTGGTTTAGTCAAGATGCGATATGGTACAATATAAGAATGAATATGAAATCGAGTCAAAATGGTGCCGAGAGTGGTGCTGACCGACCTCTGTTAAAGTGGTTGAAAAGTGGTGCCGAGAATGACGCCGACTTGCCGCGTCCGTTTTTCGTTTTGGCGCCGATGGAGGACGTTACGGACGTCGTGTTTCGGTCGGTGGTGGCGCGTGCGGCGCGACCGGACGTGTTTATGACGGAATTTACCAACGCGTCGAGTTTTTGCTCAGCGCGTGGCGAGTTTTCGACGCGCGGGCGGTTGAAATTTCTGCCGTCGGAACAACCAATCGTTGCGCAAATTTGGGGAACGAAGCCTGCAGAATTCGCACAGATGGCGCATGAACTCGTGGAACGCGGTTTTGCCGGCGTCGACATCAATATGGGCTGCCCCGATAAGAAAGTCGTCAAATCCGGCGGCGGTTCGGCGCTGATCGAGAATCCTGCGTTGGCGATCGAATTGATCCGCGCCGTCCAAAAATCCGGTGCGACCACGTCCGTCAAAACCCGCCTGGGGGTGCGAAATCTGGATGAGTGGCAACCGTGGCTCACGACGCTCCTGGAACAAAATTTGGCGAATTTGACGGTGCATTTGCGTACGCGGAAAGAGATGAGCAAGGTCGCGGCGCATTTTGAGCTAATTCCGGAAATCGTGAAATTGCGCGACCAAATTGCGCCCAATACGAAACTGACCATCAACGGCGACATTCGCGACCGTACGCACGCCATGGAAATTTGGCGCGACAATCCCGGGGTTGATGGCTTTATGATCGGGCGGGGAATTTTCGCGAATCCGTTCGCGTTCGAGATTACGCCACGTCCGCACAATAAAAACGAGCTGATCGAACTCCTAAAATTTCATTTGGATCAGTATGATAAATTCCGCGAGATAGATACTTGTCATTCCGGACTTGATCCGGAATCTGATGATAAAAATAGATATAGAAAATTCGATCCTCTAAAACGTTTTTTCAAGATTTACGTGCGTGATTTTGACGGCGCAAAAGAGTTGCGCGATCAAATGATGCACGCGAAAACCACCGATGAAATTCGCGAGATTATTCGCTAGGGTTGCTATCGCCCGCGAAGTTATCTAAGCACTGACTCATTAGTCGCTGCGCTTCTGTCGCCTTTTGAAAAGACGTTAAAATCTCCTGCCCCAATCTTGCTTGTGTTCCGCTGGTAATATGAATATTCCCGTATGTTTTTTTGTTGTCCGCAAGTAAGTTATCAACACCAATTGTTGCGCCATATAAATCTCGGCAACACATTCCAAATGCCACGCCTGCGCACTCTTCTTTAATGGCTTTTTGGCACTGTTCTTTCGCAGGACAGAGATTAATATCTTTCATGAGTACTTCTTCTGGCGCACGACAATACGTATTTCCGTCAACTATTTCTACTGTCATAATTCAATTATCCTTTCAGCTAAGCTTGTATTTGTTACATGTTAACACACGCGCGCGCGTCTGTCAATATTTACGCGAGTTGTTAATCTTCTATGAATCCTAATATCGCGTATTGAGAAGAGTCGAGTCGCTTGGTCGCCTCGGCAGCGGCGCGGGTGATGTATTTTTCTCGATCCTGGAAATTGGGGTAATTTTGTCGCAGAAATTCGCGGATGCGAGCTCTGCTTTTGGGATCATATACGCTGTAAGACACAAAAATATCTTGCTCCCAATCCGGACAGCGCGAGGTCTGCTCTATTCTCGGCTCCGCGCTCGCTGTCTCGATTTGCGCGCGGCGGGCAACATAGGATTCCTCGTCTTCGCCATCTCTTCTCTCGGCGCATCGAACGGCGATGCTCGCCACGCGTTCTTTGGTTGCGGCGATATGTCTCTGGCAGCCCTCGCTCATCACCCCCGCCCGATAAATACAGTCCAACATACCACCGCATCTTACGGTGGTATTGGCGTAAACCGCTGCCGCTAATTCTTGATTTGTCATTTTAAAAATTTTCTCCTCAATTAAGTTAACAGAATACAATACTAACACACACACACACGTATGTCAATATTTACGCGATTTGTAAATGTTGCTATACTGATTGTGAATATTTAGAGTTAGAGGAGGGAAGATGTCAGAGGAAAAGAAAGTTATCGTTTATAGCACAAATTGGTGTGCGTATTGCAAAATGATCAAGCAATATTTGACCAACAAGGGCGTGCCGTGGATCGAAAAAAACATCGAGGAAGACGCCGAAGCGCACAAAGAATTGATGGATAAATTGGGCGGGAATTTCCGCGGCGTACCGGTGACGGACGTCAACGGCACGATTTTAATGGGTTTTGATCGACCGAAAATTGATGCTGCGATCAAGGATTTGGTGAAGTAAAAAACTACTCGTCATTGCCGGACTTGTTCCGGCAATCCATTATTCGGTGACTTATGTTGTTTTCGTCTTTTCTCTATGCGTCTTATTATACACAAATCGCAATGGTTTGATGACCGGATATATCGCCCATAGCAGCGCCATGGGAATATAGGCGTTCGATGGTTTCAATCCGTGGATTTTGAAAGCGTTGCTGAATTTTTTGTTGTACTTGGCGTATTTGCGCGGTGAATCCTCGATGCGGCGCGCCGACATGCCGCCGATCATTTCCGGATTATAAACGATTTTTAAGTTGGCTTCGGTCAGACATAAACTAATGTCGACGTCCTCATGAACCACATCCTCGTTCGCGAGTGCGAAATAGGTTTTATCCTTGATCTTTTCCCAAGCGGATTTACGCAGCGCCATGTTGCTGCCGAACAAAAATTTATATTTTCGGACTACTTTGGATATGAATTTTCGCGATGAATTATCCATTTTTAGTCCAATTTTTTTCAGCGGCATGTCGTTATAAACGACCGGACCGCTCGCGCCCATGACAGTTTTGTCGCGGAAGGTTTTTTTGACGACCTTAACCCAATTCGGATTGAGCGTGGAATCGGAATCGATCCGTCCCAGAATCTCCGATTTCGCGACGTGTAATCCGTGATTGCGCGCCGGAATCATGCCTTGCTGTTTTTCGTGAACGAGGTGAATGTTCGCATTCGGATTTTCTTTCATAATACGGCGGACGATTTTGGCGGAATTGTCGGTGGAATTGTTATCGACCACGACGATTTCGTCGGCGGAAACGGTCTGATTCATGACGGACATCAAACATCTTTCGATGACTTTTTCTTCGTTATAGCACAGAATAATGATCGATAAAGTGGGGTTTTTCATGCAGTTATTTTAGCACATTTCGTCGTAAAAATATACGATCACGGAAAAAACCGATTGTGTAAATCACCACGAAATAGAGGGGAAGTATTGTGATAATTAACAAAATCGAGGGCCAAATGAGCAAGCGCGGACCGCGCCATTTGCGCCGGCTGGCCTCCACGCCGCGGATGGTTTTGATGACATTGGAAAAGCGTTCGGCGAGCGGGATTTCGTTGTCGGTGGTCAATGTGCCGCCCTCGGCGGGTCGGGTATAGCAATACAACATCTCGTTCAGCGCCGCGATCGTGGAGGCGCACCACAATAATTCACAGCGCCAAATCGCATCCTCGTTCATTGTGATATTTTCGTCGAAAGTTAACTGATTTTTATTGATCAAATCGCGCCGCGCCGTGAGATTCCAAATGTATTTTTGCGGAAAAATCGCGATCTGATAATTTTTGTTCGCTTGCCACTTTTTGATGGAATAGCGGCTTTTGCGGGGTTTTTTCTTGCCGCGCAATTTGTGATATTCTTTTACGAAACCAAATAACAAAATGTCCGGATTGTCGGTTTCGGCGATTTCATCGTGCAATTTTTCGAACGCCCGATCGTCATAATAATAATCATCAGCATCGGCGAATAAAATGTATTTTCCAGCGGCGATTTTAATTCCAGAATTTCGCGAAAAACTGACGCCGCGGTTTTTGGCGTTCGTAAGGAGTTGCAATTTTTTGTCAGGATTTTTTTTAACGGCGCTTTTAATAATGTCCGCCGATTGATCGCACGAACAGTCATCGACTAAAATTACCTCGTAATCGATAAAACTTTGTGCAAAAATCGACTCCAGCAACCGCGGAATGCTTTTTTCGGCGTTAAAAGCTGGAACGATCACCGAGAAAAACGGAGTATCCTTACTCATCTTGATATATTTTATCACAAGACAAACAAAATATCGCATTTGCGTAAAGACAGTCTTTACGTAAAAGGGGTTGGGTGGAGGTTTTTGTGGTAAAATGTTTGCATGAGCAAGAAAGATGCCCGCCGCGGTCATAAAGCGGTCAAAAAAACCGTCCCGCCGGCGATTGTCAATCGTCGGGCGAGTTTTGATTATGATTTATCGCGCGATTCAGTGGTCGGTTTGTCGCTGACCGGCGGAGAGGTCAAGGCGGCGCGCCTCGGTCGGGTTAATTTGAAGGGCGCGTATGTCGTTCCAAAAGAAAATCCCGTCAAACATCGATCAGAATTATTTTTAATCAACGCATCATTTTCGATCGCGAACAATGCGCCGCGCAGCGAAAAAAAAGACAGCACGACCGTCGACACGCGTTCGCGCAAAATCCTCGCCAAACGCCGCGAGATTGACGAATTGGTGGGCGTGCGCAATACTGGCGCGACCATCATTCCAACTAAATTATTGACCGCCGGTCGCCATATTAAATTGGTTATCGCCCTCGGCAAGGGTAAAAAGAAATACGACAAACGCGAATCTATCAAACGTAAGGATTTAGTGCGCGAAAATGCGAAATTTTTGAAACGGATTTAATAGCAACGCGAGCCGTTTTCGTTCCGCCGACCTCTTTAAGCCCTTTACCGTCCGGAGCGAGACGGGACGAAACGGTGAGAAGGAGCGGTATTGCATTCGGCGGGCTAACTGATATAATTGTTTTTGTAATTTAATCATAAGGAGAAATATGGACGCAGAAAATACAGCCGCGCAGAGTGCAAAGTCAGAGAAAAAGGGTGCATGCGAGTGCGCGCAACAGGCTCAATATGTTGTCACCACAAAATCATTGAAGGGAATCGGCGGGTGGTTGACGTTCGCTTTGATCTCGTTGGCATCGAATGCCGCCAGCGGGTTTGTGATGTTCTTTTACGCTATGGCCGAATTAACCCAGGGTGTCGAAGGCATCGACGCGGCATTATCAGCGGAAACTATGATTTTCAGTCTATTGCTCGCAGCAGCGGCATTGATTACGACAATTCTCGTTGCCACACGAAAGAAATTGGGAGTGTTGATGGCGCTCGTTACAATGGGCATCACAGCGTTGTATTCGACCGTTCAATCAATCACGAGAATGTTCCAGATGACCGAACGGTGCGATTACGATGGCTACAGCTTTTGGCAGAGGACTTGCGAAACTGTATCGAAATCTCCGGACGAAATCATCAAGTTGGTCGCGGTGATTTTTGTGGTATGGTTGGGCGCATTCTTAATCGGTTTGTATTTCAAGACCAGCAAGCGCGTGAAATTAACTCTGACGAAATAATTTTATTTCGAACTTTCAATAACCCGGTACTCGCCGGGTTTTAAGTTTTCGAGGGAATAGTTGCCGAAATCCGTGCGATGCAGTTTCGTTACCGCATAGCCGAGCGCAGCGAAAGTGCGGCGAATTTGGCGATTGCGCCCCTCGTGCATAATGACGCGCCAGGATTTTCGATCATCGTTCATTTTCTCAAGTGTTAGTTTCGATCTTCCGTCGGGTAAATCAATGCCAAAATCCGAGATCATTTGTTGATGCAGCGGTTCGAGCGCTTTATCGATTTGGACGAGATAGATTTTCGTTTTCACAAATTTCGGATGTGTCATCTGAAACGCTAAATCGCCATCGTCGGTCAGCAGAATCAGTCCCGAACTGTCCCGATCGAGCCGACCCACAGTTTTCAACGCGCGATATTCCGCTGGCAATAATTCGTACAATGTTCGCGCATCTTTCGCCTGGGCGCGGCGCGATGACACATAACCGACAGGTTTATTTAGCGCAATCAGGGTGCGACCCGCCGGAATCGCGAGACGCCTGCCGTCCAAAAAAACTTCCGCGTTTTCCGGCACACGCGCACCCAAATTCGCAACAACACCGTCAATTAAAACTCGTCCCGCCGCAATCAAATCGTCGGCTTCGCGGCGCGATTTGCTGGTCGCACTGGCAATAAATTTATTCAAACGCATGGGAATATTTTATCACAAAATCCACTCCTTCTCACCGCTCTGGACTGATAGAATAGCGGAATTACTTAAAATGTTGTAAAATATTCGGTATGCGAGCGCCGAATGAACTAACCGCGAAATTTGCCAACGAATTGGTTGCGATTAGAAATATCCAAGAGGTCGAAAAAAAACAAAACGAAGCAGTCGAAAAACTGCACATTTCGACAACCGGCGCGATTTTAACCGGTTTTTATGAAAGTTTGCGCAAGGCCGGTGAAAATACCGAGGAAAATTTGCTGTTGACGCGCGCTATTCGGCGCTTTTTCAAACGATTGTTTTTGACTCAAACTAACGCGGGATTAAAAAATTCCGGCGATGAATTAATCACCGAATTAACGCTCGCCGGATATCTGAAAAACGACACTATACCCCTCAAAACTATCGCCGAAATTGATCAGATTATCAATCACTACGCCGTCGCGTACCACAAATTGTACGCCAAATTCTCCGGCGAAGTGGCGAATCGTTGGACGCTCGAAACTTTGGCGGTGTCGGTCGAATCAAAATTAGTTGATCATCGCATCGTGACATCTTTCATTGACTTCGCTTACAACTATTTTCTAAAAAATATAGACAGGGAAGCATTGTTTTCCGGTAATCCGCCCGCCAGTTACGAAGCGATGCTATTTGTAGCGGTGCAAAAAATCATTCTGAAATATGATAATCCGACCATACGCACCAATTTAATATCGCGCTACCAAGTTTCGCCGTCGCATACGGTGAATTTTGCCAAATTAAACGCGCAGATTGATCAGATTCTCGACGATCCGGCACTCAATAAAATATCGCACACAATCGATCGCAACGCCGCACCATTTCGCATTTTCTTAAAAATTTTAGGGACGGATAACCTGGCGAAATATTTGGAATCCGAAAAAGCCTTGCTAAGTATTTTCACGCCGACCATCAACAAAACCTATCTCGCGATACGCAAAGACGTCAGTCGCGGCATCGTACGCAGCGCCATATTGCTCCTGATCCCGAAATTATTCCTCGTGGCATACGACATTCACGCCGACATGACGCGGGGCGGGGCAATTAACTGGTTGCCGCTCATGGTGCAACTATGTCCGGTAATTTACATGTTCGCCCTGCGTCTAACTCTCTTTATGCCAGGGGCGAATAATTCGCGCGCACTCACACGTCAAATTACGCAGATTCTATTTGATCCAATCCCCAAACAACCCTCAATTGGACGCGGTCGCGGACGCAAATTCGGCGTGATTTACACCGTGATTTACGGTATGATTATCATCGCGGCGTTCTTTGGCATCGGGTTTGTGTTATGGGAATTTGTCGGATTTTATTGGTTGCGCATTCTCACTTTCTTTATCTATATCAGCATGGCGAGTTTCCTCGGTTTTCGTTTATCCCGCAAAATTCGCGATGTCGAGGTGGGTAATGAAACGCAAAACAGTCTGACCGCACTGCGCGATCTGATTTACATGCCCTTTGTCGTGGTTGGGCGCAGCATCAATAAAGTTTACGCGCAATTTAACATTGTGTCGACTTTGCTCGATATGTTGGTCGAATTGCCGCTCAAAACCATTCTGCGCTTAATTCGACGCTGGAGCAGTTTTTTGAGCGACATGAAAGACAGTTTTTAATTCAGCGCCCTTTGAATAGTACGCGCCACATCAGCGGCGATTGTCCAGGAATTGCTAGATGTCATGACCACCAGAACATAATCACCCTTATTACTATAAACAATCGCGGCATCGTGGCGTAAACCATCTAAAAATCCAACTTTATCCGCCACAATCCCATTACCATCGACGCCCGCCGGAATGCCGTCGCGATAAATCTGGCGTTTCATCGCCTCCAACAACCGTTCGCGCGATTCCGATGTCAGGATTTTACCTTGATAAATCCTCGACAGAAAATTCGCCAGATCCCGCGCGGTCGTCGTCATGCCGCCCGCACAACCGAGACAAGTCGACGCCATGCCGATATCACGTACTTCCTTTGTGACGAAATCATACGATTTGTAATATTCTAACCACGCTTCCGGACAATCATTATCCGAATCAACAATCATTGTTTCAAAACACGCGCCCAACGTCGATCCATCAAATGGCGAATCCCACGACATTTCACCCTTTTCCACCGCATTCAACATCGAATATGCCACAAACAATTTATAAGTACTCGCCGAAATATAAACTTCATCCGCATTTAATTCAAAATTATTTTCAGAATTATACGGATCGATCATCATAATCGACACATCTTCGTCCTTGTATTTATCTCTTAACGCCGCATGAGCCCTCGCCAGACTGGCGCTTTTGTTTCTGCCTATCGCATTAGCCATCTCAGCTCCGCGACCATCCTCTATCCCGATGGGACGACCATAATTAGATATTACATTAACCAAAAACATCGCCATCAGTACAATCGCAGTCAAGAGCATGATTGCAATAATTATATCCTTAACCTTAATTTCGATTTTTATAGACATAAATACAAGATATATTTTAACATGCGGGTAATTTTAGCACAAGGACGAAGATTAGCGGAGTCGAACCGTTGCTTCCGCGCGACTATCGAAGGACGGCGAGAGAGTCAGTGACGAACCCCGTGACGACGGGCGTGAGGAGCGGCGTGGGAGTAATGGTTCGATGGAGCGAAATTCCAAATATTATGTTATAATATTCAATATGTCAAACAAATTACCGACCGTAGCAATCGTAGGACGCGCCAATGCTGGCAAATCGTCCCTGTTTAATCGTATGGTCAACGAAAAACGCGCCATTGTCGCCCGCGAGGCTGGCACAACGCGCGACAACGTCGTCGGCAAAGTTTCCACCGATTCGGGCGAATTTCTACTCGTTGATACCGCTGGTCTAAAACTCGCCGAGGACGAATTCGAAATGTCGATCCAAAATCAAATCGCTGATGCGATTGATGCCGCGAGCGTAATTTTGCTAATCGCCGATCGAACGGAATATCCGGATGACGAATTAAAATCCATCGCAAAAAAAGCTCTAAAATCGCAAAAACCAGTTTTTCTAATCCTTAATAAAACCGATCTCAAAAATGCTTTACCGCGCGAGGAATTTTTACGACTCGGCATCCGCGACATTTTCGAAACCAGCGCCGAACATAACGATGGCGTCGAACAAGTCATCTATAAACTGACCGAGATTTTACCGAAATCCACGGAAACCGACGACCCCAACACCATAAAAGTATCCTTAATCGGTCGCCCGAACGTTGGAAAATCACATTTATTTAACACTTTGGCGGGCAAACAGCAAGCCATTGTCGCCCCCATCGCCGGCACCACGCGCGACATCAACCGCGTCAAAATCCGATTCGAGGGTAAAACCATTGAACTCCTAGACACCGCCGGCGTTCGTCGACCCGGCAAAATCGAACAGGGCATCGAAAAATTCTCCGTCCTCCGCAGTATCTCGGCGATCGAGGAATCGGATATTTGTTTGTTATTGATGGACGTCAACGAATTAAACACTGGGCTGGATCAGAAACTCGCCGGACAAATCGCCGACGCCGGCAAGGGTCTAATCCTCGTCGTCAGTAAATGGGACGCCGTGATAGGCAAGGACGCCTATACTCGCGACGCACTCGCACCGCAAATCGCCGCCACGTTCGACTTCGTGCCGTGGTCGCCGCTCATTTTTACCTCGTCGGTGACCGGTCAAAACGTCACGAAAATTTTTGAACTCGTTAAACAAATCGACATTGAACGCCACCGCGAAATTAAGACTCGCGAACTGAACGACACTTTACAAAAATCCATCATGCGCCACCCGCCCGCCGGACTCAAAAATAGCCACCCGAAATTCCGCTACGTTGTCCAAACCGACACCGCGCCGCCGTGGTTTGTAATCTACGGATCGCATTTCAAATTCATTCACTGGTCATACAAACGCTACCTCGAACGCCAATTCCGCGACGCCTTTGGTTTCACCGGCACGCCAATAAAATTCAGTTTCCGCGACGAAAAACAGATTAAAGCGAATCGCCAAGAGTAACTTTCCAATGATTATTTGGGATTAATCAAACCGCCCAGATTTACGATGATTTATGATGGCTATTGACTTTTAATATTTGTTAGTTATAATGATGTTATATGATGGATATAGTTTATGAGGGCGTACCAGGGGTGGGTCGTCGCGTTTTAGACAGAGTAAGCAAACGGCATACAGCAAAAACTTGTCGCGAGTGCGGCAGATACGCGGTCAAGGTTGGACCCGGCGCCGGCAATATGTTAACCGATGCAGAAGTTACCTGCAGATTTAATGGGCGAAAAATAGGCATAAACGAGTACCAAAACCGCAAAGCTGGACAAGATACCACCGACCCGGAACGACTTGTGAACGTCGACGTATTGGACAGCACTCCAAGTTGGTGCGTTCGTTGCATCGCTGCAGGTTTATTAAATAAGAAAAAATAGTTATTTCTTTTTCCGCATCTCCGGCGCTAAACTCTTGCGACCGAGTTTGTCGTTCCATTTCGAATCATCGAGCGCCATAATCCACAGCCACAGCGATGGTCCGAGATTGACAAAACAAAGCAATATATAAATTCCGCTCTTGTCGAGTTTTTTGTTGATATTCCATATCGCCAAGAAATATTTCGCAACAAAAACAATCAACGAAAACATAATGATTGTAATCGTCGCGGTTAGCGTAACAACCCGATCAAAGGGTAATACTTCCGCCGCGGTCAAGCCGAGCACTACCGACGCCGCAATTGTCACAAAAGGCATCAGCGCCCACGCGCCCGAATACCCGCCGAGTTGCAACATTTTCCACCCGTTATAGTACGGCACCCACGCTTTCCACGCCGGCACGCCGGCTTTTTTGAAAACCCGCCCCAATAAAAACGCGTTCAACCCATACATGAATAGAGAAATTACGACGCCCACCGCCACAATCACAGCGATCAACCCGGCATTCATATTCCACTCCTCGCCGAATTTTAGGATCGTTATTTTCATTGTTTCCGCGAATCCGATCATGTAACCTCCTTGTTTATGCTAACGTTAATAATTATAGTTCAATTTCAGAATTTTGCAAATGTCTGCTAAAATTAAATCATGAAAATTATCATCGGGTTAGGAAATATCGGATCAGAATATGTCGGCACACGCCACAATTTCGGATTTTTCGCGGTCGAGCATCTCGCAAACAGGTTCGACGCCGCATGGAAAAATAAATCAAAATTTCACGCCGAAATCGCCGAAATCAACATTGACGGCGAAAAAGTTTTATTTGTTAAACCGACGACTTTTTATAATTTATCCGGCACGACCGTGCGGGCAATTTGCGATTTTTTCAACGCATCAAATGACGACGTTTTAGTAATTCACGACGACATGGCGCTGCCAACCGGCACATTACGCAGTCGAATCGACGGCAGCGATGCAGGGAACAACGGCATCAAAAATATCATTGAAAACATCGGCGAACACTTCGCCCGCCTCCGCATCGGATCGGGTCGCGAACAGGACACCAACGGCAACACCCTCCCCGACAGCGACCACCGCGATTTCGTCCTCTCCAAACCCACCAAAACCGAACTGGAAAAAATCCAATCTATCCTCCCGTACATCGAACAAACCACGGGTGATTTTATCGCAGGAAATTTTGCGATTACCAGCAAAAATATCTAGTTAACGCCGTTTAATTCGCATAATAATCAGTGCCGCATATATCGGCACACACACTATCACCGGCATCGCAGCAACAGCACCAGGGAGTATTATCATCCCAAAAACGGCGATGATAATCGCGCCGACCGCGCCAAATACCAACCATGTTTCCCCGGGCATACCCTTTTTGAGTTTCGCCCCCTCCGGCGCAACTACACCACGCACCCCTGCGCCAACATGTATATCCCGATAAATCGCGGCTTGTTTATTGAGTTTCGGCGTCAATCGCTCGGCTAAATCAACTATGCTACGAATATAGTTTTCCGGATCCGAACTCATTCTATATGATGAATAAATATAAACTTCATTATCAATAAATTCGTAATCATAAGCCCGCCCGTATTCCATCAACACCGCCATCACATCGGGCGTAAAAATCTGCAACGCGTCAACGTGATAATTCGGCGGACAAAATAGGTCAAACACTTTTGCAAAATCACCCTCGAGTTGCAATTTTTGCACTTTATAATCACTGTGATTTAGAAAAAAAGTGTTCTGTTTCGAATTTAACAACAAATGCGGCACTTTGTGCGACAACTTCACGCACGTAAATCCCATGTGATAAGTTCGGCTGTTTTTGCCATGACCGATCGTGTACTCGTAATCCGCCATCTTGATATTATCCCATTCAAGTTCGTTCGTTGCATGCCGGCTATGACCGACACTCAATTCAATCGGATCATTTCCCGGTCCGAATCCCGTTTTGCGATAATCCAAGCCGTTAACAATCGCGAAACGCAACAACCGCAGGTCTTTATTTTGTTTGATATACTGCGCTATTGGAACTATAATGATTGTCGCGCAACAAAGAATGATAAACGCGATAGATATCACATTAAAACCGCTCCTGATCAAAACTAAAAATCCAGTGAGGAATACACCAAAGACAACACCAAACACCGACGAAGTAGCATTAACGCCACTTCGTTTTGTTTTTATCCCCGCAATCAACAACTCGCGTTCCGCAAAATCCCCCTTGCGAAACCGCCCGTGAAACGCACTATAATCCAACTTTCTATCCATGCAAACATTTTACCATTTCCGTGTTAAAAAGATAGGGCGGAATGACGCCGAGAATGGTGCCGACTGACCTCTGTTAAAGGGGTCGGAAAGTGGTGCCGAGAATGGTGCTGTTTGCGCCCGCTATCATCGAAGAAAACGACGATTCGCCCGAAGCCAAAAAAGGACAGCGAGAATAACGAGACCCGAAAATCCCATCGCAACGAGCCCGGCGACGTCCCAACCTGTGACCTTGTAAATAATCCCGGCGAGGAGCACGAGCGCTATACCCGCCAAAATCGCAATCGTCCGAACCGGCATTGCGTGTTGTTGCAAGGTATGATTATGAACATAGGGGACTTCCTCGAGCCGAACATTGCGATAGGTCGCCGCCTGTTTACTTAATTTCGGCGCGAGATGTTCAATCAACGCGGTCACCGACCGCAAATGATGTTCTGGATCTTTAATTAAAAGGTTTTTCGAGAAAATATAGACTTCGTCATCGATCAACTCGTAATCATAATCCCGACCAAAATCCATAATCACCGCCATCACGTCCGGCGTGAAAATCTGCAATGCGTCCAAATGATAACCGGGCGCGACATATAAATCGAAAAATTTCGCAAAATCACCCTCGAGTTGCAATTTCTGCACATTGTAATTAACCTGATTCATACCGAGACGATTAGTTTTACAGTCCAACAGCATGTGCGGCACGTGGCGCGACAATTTAACGCGCGCGAAACTGCGTTTTTGAGTTTTTCTCACGCTATTGTCATCGCTGGGGTATAATTCCAAATCATATTGATAATCCGAAATCATCGTCCCGTTCGCCCACGTCAAACTATCATTGCCAAACAGCCCCGATCCGAGATTGAACATAATCGGACGCACCGACGGCAGACATGTCGCTTTCTTGTAAGTCAAATCATTCATGATCGCGAATTTGAACAATTTGCGTTGAATTCTGGCTTTCTTTCGATTCAGTACCACAATCGGTATCGACATCACAACTGCGATGCCAAGGATCATCAAATCCCGCGTCCAACGATTGCTGCGCGAAAAAATCCACATCAAATCGCGCGATCCCAATAAAGCCATCGCCAAGCCCAAAATCGCCGCTATAGCATAACAAGCGATCGCGTGTTCGCTCCAGAATCCGCTGATATCGCGCAACTTTAACTTCGACTCTCCAGCCTCATCAGGTTCATCGTACCCGAACGCACTAAAATCTAGTTTTCTGTCCATTGTACAACTATTTTAACACAACTGTAATGAAGATCCCAACCTTGTGGTTGGGATAACTTCGATATTCGGCTCCGATGAATTTCATGTATCGCCGAATAATCAAAAATCCCGCGAACTGGCAAGGGTGGGCATCGCCAGTTAATCTCGCGGGACATTTGACCCTTCGACGCACCTTTCTCGGCTGGACGGTAACCGTCCAAGCGCGACCCACCTCACGTTGGGGTCCGCCGGTCAAAGGGGTTAGACACGCGCCGATTGCCGTCATAAACGCTCGCGAAAATCGCGAACTGGGGCGACAAGAAGTGGAGGGTAGATTACTTCAAATCCGCACGTGGCCTAACACATAAAATGTGTTAAAATGGGGGTATAAGGTGCGTTTCGCACGCAATTTCGTGCGATAACAGTACCATTGTAGCACACTTTGCTTTCTATGTCAATACTTTTTATCACAAATTATGAAAGAAATCAATAATATATCCCCAGATCAGCACAAATTCTTACAGCGTACCTCTGTTATTGACAATCCCGCAAAATGTTTATGGTTTCAAGGAAATTTGCCCGAAAATTGGTCCGAAATGCCCATTGTGGCGATTGTTGGGTCGCGAAAACCGACTGAATATGGTAAAAATGTGACTTTGCGCCTCGCAGCGGCTCTCGCGGCGCATAATGTGATAATTGTCAGCGGTTTAGCCATCGGTCACGACAGTTTGGCGGCACGCGGCGCGTTGGACGGCGGTGGAATTACGATTGGGGTGGTCGGAAATGGCTTAAATAACCAATATCCGCGTACTACCTGGGCATTGCGCGAGGAAATTTTGGAAAAAGGCGGCGCAGTCATTAGCGAATATTCGCCCGAAACACCTGTTTATCCGGGCAATTATCTGTTGCGCAACCGGTTGATTTCCGCCCTTTCCGACGTCGTTATCGTGGTCGAGGCGGGTGAAAAATCCGGAACATTGAACACCGCTATGCACGCCTTAAATCAAGGAAAGGAATTGATGGCGGTGCCGGGCAACATTACCTCGCCATTGTCGGTTGGCTGTAATCGGTTGATCGCATCTGGCGCAGGGATAGTTTTGGGCGCGGACGACGTTTTGGAAAAACTGCGCGAGATTTTCTCGATGCGCGCCGGCGGGGAAAGTGTCGCGAAACAAATTTCCGCGTCGATTTCATCTAAAGTTAAAGATCCGACCCTATCCCAACCCATCACCGCAAGCGATACTTCTGAAACTAAAATCCTAAAACTCCTAACTCAAGGCGTCATCGACGGCGACGAAATCATGCGCCGCGCCCACCTCTCGGTCGTCGAATACAACACCAACCTCACCATGCTCGAAATCAACGGGCAAGTCCGCGCGCTCGGGGCAAATAGGTGGACGTTGCGGTAAAAATTTGACTTTACACGAAAAAGTGATACACTCTTAGTATGAGTGAGATTTATGTCAGAAAGCGGAACGGTGAACTCAAATTCGCCGAAAAGCAACAGGAGATGCCCGATTGTTGTGCAACATGCGGATATCATGCTTTGAGAATGGCAGAAAAGAAATATGCAAATGGAAAAGATCGTCGTCCGCCGAAGACCAATTTTACATTATCCGACAGGAGACGGTGGCGTGACCATGAGCCTCAAGACGTCTGCCGCGCACAAAGCTATCGGAGCAGAGGCACTTTCATTTCGCATGACTTGGCGCAAAAGCGCCGCCCGCATTACTGTCCGCTCGTTGAAATCGAAAATCCCGATGATAGCGGGGAAATCTAATTTTACACTGTTAATTTGACACGCTTTCTGAAACCGTGTTAAACTGGACTCTATGTCAGAAAAAAGCATAAATAATCTAGTTATCGTCGAGAGCCCGGCTAAAGCGCACACCATCGCCGGTTATTTGGGCAAGGATTTCAAAGTCATGTCAAGCGTCGGACACATTCGTTCGATCGCCAAAAAACCGGTCAAGGGTGTCGAACCGATCGACACTGATCACGAATTCGCCACCATTTATGAAATTGATCCGGATAAGAAAAAAACCGTTGCAGAATTAAAAAGCGCCGTAAAATCCGCCAAAACCGTTTGGCTCGCGACCGATGAAGACCGCGAGGGGGAAGCGATCGCTTGGCATTTGTGCGAAGTTTTAGGGTTAAATCCGGCGACGACCAACCGCATCGTTTTTCACGAAATCACGAAAAATGCCATCGCCGAAGCGATCGAAAATCCGCGCCACGTCGACATGAGTTTAGTCAAAGCCCAGCAAGCCCGCCAAATCCTCGATCGTTTGGTCGGATTTGAATTATCGCCTGTCGTTTGGCGCAAAGTCCCGGGCGGCAAATCCGCCGGCCGCGTCCAATCGCCCGCCGTGCGCCTTCTCGTCGAACGCGAACGCGAAATCGCCGATTTCGAGAGTTCGTTTGTGTTTAAGGTGACCGGAGAGTTTTCTACTTGTCATCATAACCCCGCCCCTTGTCATCCTGGTGAAGGCGAAATGATCCGTGAAAGTTTACTTTCAATGGGTCATGAGCCGGAAGAGCCGAAGGCGATACTTGTTTCAGGATCTCCTGGTGGCAGTGATGAGATTCCGAAACAAGTTCGGAATGACAACGATATTACTATCAAAGCCACCCTCTCAACCGACCTCCCCGACGAAGCCGCAGCACAGGATTTCCTAAATTCATTAACCGACGCCAAATTCACGGTCGCCGACGTCGAAAACAGCACCGGTACGCGCAGTCCTCTACCGCCATTCACGACCTCCACCCTGCAACAGGACGCCAACGCCCGCCTCGGTATGTCGGCGCGAACGACGATGGCGCTGGCACAACAACTATACCAATCCGGTTTAATTACTTATATGCGTACCGATTCATTGAATTTGAGCGGTCAGGCACTGGCGCAGATGTCGACGTACATTAAAAATAATTTCGGCGAAAAATATGCCCAGGTTCGCAAATACCACACCAAATCCGCCGGCGCACAGGAAGCCCACGAAGCCATCCGCCCCACCGACGCAACCCGCGAAATCGCCGGCGATGACCCGCGCGCGCAAAAACTTTACGACCTGATCCGCCGCCGCACTCTCGCGTCGCAAATGGCGAACGCCAAAATCGAACGCAGCACCGCAACCATCGCGATTTCCGACCACAGCGAAATTTTCACCGCGAAAGGCGAAGTGGTGATTTTCGATGGTTTTCTCAAAATGTACGGCGCGAGCAAGGACGAGATCCTGCCGGAACTCCACGCCGGCGACACCCTGAACGCCACAGAAATCACCGCCCGTCAAACTTTCGCCCGCCCACCGGCGCGTTACACGGAAGGATCACTGGTCAAGAAGTTAGAGGAACTCGGCATCGGTCGCCCCTCGACCTATGCCAGCATCATCGACACGATCCAACGCCGCGGTTACGCCGAACGCGGCGCGAGCGACGGGGTGGAACGCGAAATTATCGAACTGAAACTGTCAACCTGTCATTCCGAGCTTGTCGAGGAATCTTCGCGAGATAAGAAAAGATCCCTCGACGCTGCTCGGGATGACAACCACATCACGCGTCAGATCCTCACCGAAAAAACCGGCGCAACTAAGGGCAAATTGATCCCAACCCCCTCCGGCAGCGTGGTCAGTGATTTCCTCGGCGAACATTTCACGGACATCGTGGATTACGATTTCACCGCCCGCATCGAAAATGAATTGGACGAAATCGCAGAGGACAAACTCGACAAAACGAAGATGTTGAGTGACTTTTATGACCCATTTCACGCCCAAATCGATCGTTCCGCATCGATCGAACGTTCCGCGGTCGCCGGCATGCGCGAACTCGGCATCGATCCAAAATCCGGCGAGCCGGTGTTCGCGCGAGTGGGTCGATTCGG
>WRGU01000040.1 GCA_009787015.1 Candidatus Saccharimonadota bacterium
TTTGCCGTTTAGGACGCCGGAGGTGTTGACGGCGACGGGGACGGAGCTGTTGCCATAGGAATTGTTGCCGAGTTTACCGTAACTGTTATTCCCCCAACAATAGGCTTGACCGGTGGAGTCGAGGGCGCAGGTGTGGTCGTAACCTGCACTTATCTGTTTCACTCCCATCGTCGGCGTAAACTCCCCATAAATCCTCACCTCCTGCCCACCATAAATCGACCCGCGGGCGGGGGTGATATTGGCGAGTTCGAGGGCGGTTGTGGTGTTGAATATGCTGATAAAATTTAATAGGACTAGTACGCCAATCGTCATTGCGAGAACGACAGGACGAAGCAATCTTGTTCCGAGTTTACAAGTAGATTGCTTCACTCCGTTCGCAATGACAAAGTGTTTTTTGGATTGCCTCGTCGAATCAGTTCGACTCGCAATGACAGTTTTCGCTTCTCTAATAATATCTCTTCCCCTCATTTGCCCCTCCTTTTAGCATCTGTGGTTATCGGTTATCCCCTCAAAATAAAAGGACAACCATTGTTGGTTGTCTACACCTTTGACAGAAGTTTTTACCATCCGTTTCACAATGGTCGCCCATTAGTTCGGATGGTATTTCCGAAAAAACTTCGTAACTCAAAAATGTAGACTTGAAAATTATAGCACAAACTTGTTAGTAAAGGCAATAAGCAGTTAGGGTTTTAGATAGCACTGTCATCCCGAACAACCCCCACCCCCTTGTCATTCCCGCGACTCGAACGCAGTTCGAGGGTGAGCGTAGCGAACGTAACGCTGGGAATCCATCGTATAGACAACGTCTATACGCATAACAGGGGTAATTTTAAAAAATGTTTTTTGCGCGAAGTAATGGATTGCCCGAACAAGTCGGGCAATGACGAGAAGAAAAAACTGTTAGTATAATTTCGCAGAATCCGGCAACTTTGCGCCCTTGAAGATCTCTGCGACTTGGTCGCCGTCAAGGGTTTCTTCCTTGATGAGGGCGTCCTTGATCTTGTCGAGATAGTGGCGGTTTTCGTTGATGACAATGCGGGCGCGATTGGCGGCTTCTTCGATGAGTTCGTTGATTTCGCGATCGATTTCTTCGGCAGTTTTGTCGCTGTACGGTTTTTCGTGCGTGATGCGATCCATGATCATGCCGCCCTCGTCCTCGTGAAAGACTTGATCGCGCAATTTTGAACCCATGCCCTGTTCGATAATCATATCGCGCGCCACCGCCGTCGCGTTGCGCAAATCCGAACCCGCGCCAGTGGTGATTTTATCGCGACCGTAAACGACCTCCTCCGCGATGCGTCCACCGAGCGCACGTGCCAAAATGTCCTTAAATTCGACGATCGAGGTATACGGGCGATCTTCCGGCGGAATTGTCCAAGTCACACCGCCCGTTGCGCCGCGCGGGATAATCGTGACCTTGTGCACATCGTCTGAATCCGGCAGAACCTGCGCCACCAGAGCGTGACCGCCCTCGTGATACGCGGTTAATTCGCGATCGTGTTCGTTCATAACTTTATTTTTGCGTTCCGGACCGATGGAGACTTTTTCAAAAGCTTGAGTTAGATCTTCGTTGTTGATCGTTTTGCGATTTCCGCGCGCCGCGCGAATTGCCGCCTCGTTGGCGATATTGGCGAGGTCCGCCCCGCTCGAACCGGCGGTTTTCGCCGCCAATGCGTCCAAATTAACGTCCGCTTCGACAGGTTTTTTCTCGAAATGAACCTTTAGGATCGCCAAACGTTCGCGTCGTTCCGGCAGCGTAATCGTCACACGCCGGTCAAAACGTCCGGGGCGCAACAGCGCCGGATCGAGCACGTCCGCGCGGTTGGTTGCCGCCAGGACGATGACGGTTTGTTTGTCCTCGAACCCGTCCATTTCGACCAAAATCTGATTAAGGGTTTGTTCGCGTTCATCATGTCCGCCGCCCATGCCCGAACCGCGACGGCGCCCGACGGCGTCGATTTCGTCGATAAAGACGATGCACGGGGCGTTTTTCTTGGCTTTTTCAAACAAATCGCGTACGCGCGATGCGCCAACACCGACGAACATTTCGACGAATTCTGAACCGGAAATCGAGAAGAACGGCACGTCCGCCTCGCCCGCCACCGCGCGCGCCAACATGGTCTTGCCCGTTCCCGGAGGACCGACCAACAACACGCCTTTCGGGATTTTTGCACCAACTTCGGCGAATTTCTTGGGGTTTTTGAGAAAATCAACGACTTCTTCTAAATCTTGTTTGGCTTCTTCATTACCAGCAACTTCGGAAAATTTGGTTTGTTTCTTATCTTTGCCGTATAATTTGGCTTTCGATCGTCCAAAACCTAAACTTTGATTGTTTTGTGCGCCGGCGGAACGCATCATCCAAATGAACAAGATGCCGATCGCCACCAACGGGATCAAAATGCTCGCCACATTCCAGATCATATCTTCAGTGTTGTCGGGTGCGGTCGAAACGTATTTGACCTTCTTTAGGTCCAATCCCTGTTCTGATGCCGAACTGCCCGATGGGATACGCGAGGTTTCGACGGCTTTTTCCTTGCCCTCGTCGCTCTTTTTGTAGATCGTCAGGTTGCTGCCGCTCTCGACAATTTTGGTAACTTTACCCTCATTGACCTCTTTTATCAGTTCCGAAAAAGATATTTCCTTTAAATTGCCGTTGCCCTTTAACGCGGCGAAAATCGCCAAAATGATGACGATCACGATCCCATAAAAAAGTACGCTTTTGAGCCGCTTGCCACCCTTGCTCGACCCGGGCGCGCCGCCCGCTGGTTTATTTGAAGTTGTTTTCATGCAAAATATTTTATCACACAAATCGTTTTTTCGTAACCAAAAATATAATCACAACCGTCAAAAACGGCACGTAATAGCGGCTCATGGTTTCGACGAGCAAGCTAGAGAAGAATAAACCGATGAAGATCAGGAGTAAAAAGATCGAAAACAGAGGGTATTTTTTAACTTTCAACATATAAAACACGTATGCGAAACTTGCGATTTGTACAAATATTACGAAAATACTGGCGAATATTGTCAAAATCATCTGGATTTGCGGGTTTTTGTAATTATACATTTCAAAATGCACCGTATCCGCCGGATCACCGGCAAGGTCGACGGATTTTTTGAACATGAGGTCCGCGAGTTCGGCTGGTGTATAGGATAAATAACGTTCGATGGCGATTTTCGCAAGTTCTTTTTTAGCTTCGCGCATGGATAATTTTTGTTCGTTTTCGAGTTTGGCGGCAATCGCGGCATCTTCCCCGTTCCAATGTCCGCCGTATTTCAGGTTCGACCCGAGCAGCAACGACCAGCTCGAATCAACGGATAGGTCGGAATAACCAGTTGCACTCTCGACCGCGCGCAGACTGAGATTGCTGATAATGGGAATAGGAACATATAAAATGATTAACGATCCGACGAGCAAAGGAATGTATCGCGGCGATTTTTTTAAGAAAAGTAACAGATATAAAATCGCGATGGCGATTACAAAAACGATCATAAATGGACGAAACAGATTGCCGAGCGCCAAACTCGCCGCCAGTGCGCAGTTGATCGCCAAAAATTTGCGTATGTTGTCGATATTTTGCACCGCGAGGTAGGTCAGAAAGATACTGAGTACAATGAAAAAGTTCACGATCACCACCGGCAGCGGAATCGCGGAAAAAACTATTCCAAACGGATTTATCAACCAAATCGCCGCCACCGCGAGCGCAAAACGATGGTCTTTCTTGATTTTCTTTGCAAAAAGATAAATTACGCCCGCCGCCAAAATATCGATCACGGTGTTCAGCATAATAAACGCCAGCGGACCCGTCCCAAATACCTGCATTGCCATTTTTAACAGATATATATAATTATATATATACGGATTGAATGCCACATAATGCGCATCATACCAATCATCGTTTACGAGATGATCAGTTTCGACCAAACTAACCGCATTTTGGTAAAACGATTTTGGATCATTCGTCGCCGATGTGTAATCCACGCCCAAAAAAGCAAATCGGGCGAAAATACCGAGCAAACACAGCACAGCGAGCACGATCAAAAAGCGTTTCGACTGATAGCGCGCCATCAAAAACTTTTTGATATTTTGCCGCCAACGATAAGTTAGTACCGCCAAAAACACCAGAAAACAAACGACAAGCAAACCAATAAACAGCGGTAACTTCATAAATTCAGTTCGAAAATTCAGTATCAGAACATACGCCATCACGATAAGTCCGACAATTAGCACCGCTTTGGGAACAAAATTTTCGGTCAATGATTTTAGAAACTGGGGTTTTTCCCGATCCGATTTCGTTTTCATGCGCCCTCCTTTTCATGAAAATTATAACACAAAGTGTGGTAAAATATTTTATAACATTAACAATAAATGTGGAGGGAAAATTATGAAATCAGTAGCAAAAATTGAACGATCTAACACGAGAAAAGGACTTTCAATAACATACATAATACTGTGTTCCGTATTCGGAATTGCGACCATTTTGACCTTCTTTGCGCCGAAAACCTGGCTGTCGGATTTGACGGATTGGTTCAATTGGGCGAGGATTGCGGTTTATCTGTTATTTTTAATTTTCTTGTTCAAGGTTCTCAAGACTGCGCCCAAAATCGAAGTAAAAAATGACAATAAAAAATATCAGGTTTGGGTAAAAAGAATTATTATAATTTTACCGATGTTGGCGGTGGGCTTTGCCATGATTAACGCTTTTCTGCCTGAAATCGGCGGGCTGGTGCGTATGGGCGACAACGATATTTTCAAACGACCGGGTGCGTTTCTGCGCATGGCGTGCGAACTGACATCGTGCGGGATTTTTGTATCCCTGATTCCCCATTTCGTAAAGCAAAAAAAGTGGATCGGCGCGGGGGTTTTGGTGTTGCTCGCGCTCGTGCTATTTGTTATGGGAATGGAGGAAATCAGTTGGGGTCAGCGCATTTTCAAATGGGAAACAACCGGTTATTTTACCGATAATAACGAACAGAAAGAAACCAACCTGCACAATCTTGCGACGCAACTTTTCCAAAATGTGTTGTTTTTCGGCGGATTTGTACTGTTGGTCGTCCTGCCGTTTTTCCGCGATAATCTCAAAAAATTACTCCAAAAAACCAAACGATTGCGCCAAATCGACATTTTTCTGCCGGAATCCTGGATGATGATCGCTTTTGGCGCAGGACTCATGTTCGTCGATCCTCTTAACGCTGCGTCGCGCGGCATTCACTATGGTTCTGTCTGTTTCCAGTCGATCGCAATCGCCGTGTTTTTGGGGATTCTCGCCCATCGACTTCACAAAACCGACAAGATTCATTATGATTTAGCCCTCCGAACGCTGGCGTGCGCCCTGATCGTTTTGACTTTGAGCCTATGTTTCGATGGATTGTGGAACAAAAATCAGGGTACACCGACCGAATATATAAAAATATTCGTCAATTTCGGTATTCTATGCTGGGCAATCGGGGTGCGAACGAAAACAAAGTTATTGCAACGCAAAAATACTACCGTCATCCCGAGCGTAGTCGAGGGATCTTAATTATAGTTCGACAAAGATTTCTCGACTCCGCTACGCTCTGCTCGAAACAACATTCTGGTGTAATTTAACTTCGGTATTCGTAACCGTGATTTTCAGTTTTCCGTATTCCGTCCGTTTATGCGCTTTAGCGGTTTTAACAAAGTTTAACAAGCGATTTAGTTGCGGATAAGTTAATCGACCATCAGTCGTCGTACGCAAAATTTCGATCGCAACGATTTCGGGAATCTCGATCAGAAATTTTCGCGACAGTTGTAGGTTATCGTATTTTGCGATTTCCGCTTCGATTTCGTCGCGTAGTTTTTTCTGTTTTTCATACAATTCTACGAACTGCCGACGTTTCGTTGTTGGTATTTGGATCATAAAATCACGTACGCGGTTGCGGAAATAATTCGACGAAAAATTCGTTTCGTCTTCAACCCATTTCAGATCATTTTCGATAGCATACTGAACAATCTCGGTTTTCGTCATGTCAAGCAACGGTCGCACGATCCGTTCGTTATACATCGGCGCCAACCCGCGCCAACCCGTCCCGCGGATCAGGTTAATAATGATCGTTTCAAGTAAATCATCACTATGATGCGCGGTCACGATTTTCTGCCCCGCCGCCGCATCGCGCAAAAAATCGTGGCGTTTTTCGCGCGCCGTTTGTTCATTGCAATCCGCCGGCAAATTTCCCTGTTCCAAAACAAATTTAACACCGTAATCCGCCGCCAATTCTCGCACGAACTCTGCGTCATTCGTCGAATCGACCCCACGAATCCCATGATCAAAATGCGCCACAATAAAATCGTCCGGAAAAACCGCATCGGTCAAAATCTCGCGCTGCGCCGCCTTTTCGAGCAACACCACCGAATCGACCCCGCCCGAAATCGCTAAAATATACTTCACTCTGACAATTATACACTAATTATTGAACGGATGCGCCAGTTGAATCCCAGGGTTTTCGTCGGCGATGCGGATCAATTCGTTGTATTTCGCAATGCGATCCGAGCGCGACAGTGAACCAGTTTTGATCTGACCAGTGTTCAAACCGACCGCCAAGTGCGAGATCGTAGTGTCTTCGGTTTCGCCGGAGCGATGCGACATGACTGCCGTAAAGCCGTTAGCGTGCGCCAATTTGACCGCCGCGATAGTTTCGGACAGCGAGCCGATTTGGTTGACCTTGATCAGGATCGAATTGGCGGCGTTTTCATCGATGCCTTTTTGCAACAATTTCGTGTTCGTAACGAATAGGTCGTCGCCAACAATTTGAGTCTTACCACCAACCGCCGTCGTAAATTTCGCCCAAGTCGCCCAATCGCTTTCGCTCATACCGTCCTCGATTGACACGATCGGATAATCGGCGAGCCATTTTTCATAGAACGCGATCATCTCGTCGCCAGTGCGCACCACACCATCGGCTTTCATGTCGTAATTGCCGTCCTTATAAAATTCGCTGGCAGCGGCATCGATTGCAAAAACAATGTCCTTACCCAAGTCATAACCAGCATTTTTTACAGCCTCGGCGATAAGCGAAAAAGCCTCCTCGTTGCCATCTTTGACGTTCGGCGCATAGCCACCCTCGTCGCCGACGGTCGTTTTGTAACCGTGCGCTTTCATAACTTTGGCGAGTGCATGAAAAACTTCCGCGCCCATGCGCACTGCATCAGCAATAGTCGCCGCACCGATTGGCATAATCATGTATTCCTGAATATCGGTTGCCCAATCAGCATGTGCGCCACCGTTGCTGACATTCATCATCGGCATCGGCAGTGATAATTCTTTGGTGTCCGAAATCTTCGCAATGTATTTGTACAGCGGCAGGTTTTCCGCCGCGGCTTCCGCTTTGGCAACCGCCAAACTGACCGATAAAATCGCGTTGGCGCCGAGATTTGATTTATTCTCCGTCCCGTCGAGATCAATCATGATTTGATCGATCGCATTCTGATTCGCTGCGTCCTGACCAATCAAAGCGTCCGCGATTGCTCCGTTAACGTTCGCAACCGCTTTCAAAACGCCTTTGCCGCCATATTTGGTCGCGTCGCCGTCGCGCAATTCCAACGCTTCGCCCGAACCGGTGCTGGCGCCCGATGGTACGATCGCACGACCCGTGAAACCGCCGTCTAATTCGACGACCGCCTCGACGGTTGGATTGCCGCGACTGTCCAAAACTTGCAACGCGTGAATTGATTTAATTTTTGCCATAGAAAACCCCTCTCTTATTACTTAATGATAGAAATATTCTATCATTTCGCGAACTTTTCGGCAAGTTCGCGTGTGGACAGACGGTGTTTAATGGCTTTTTCGCTCACCGCCGCGTCTTCCTCGTATCCTTCTGGAAGCGCGATTATGAGTTCCAGCGCCCGTTCCAGTGCCACCGAAAAAGCGTCCTCGACGTCTACGTAACCCGACATTTCATCGCTCGACGCGAGTTCGGCTTTCACTTCTTCTGCCGCCCGACCAACCTGACCATGAGCACCACGGATAACCTTCTTTTTTGAAATATCTGTCTTTTAACTCCGCACCCGTTTCGGCGCGTTCTCTAATTACCGGAGAATATTCCGTTTCGAGTTGTAGCGAATCCGCGAGATTTTTTGCCTGTTCAACCACATCGGTCGCCGAAAATTCGCGTTTGCCCGCCGCCAAAGATTGATCCAGATCAAAAGCATATTTTTCTTTTAATCTGTTTAGCGAATTCTCAATCATTTCCGCATATTGTTCAGCCTCAACAACCCCCCCCCGCATGGTGTCCCATGAATTCAGAGCGTCATTTGCTTGATCTGGCATTAAATTGTGGTTCTGATTTGGCATAGTTAAAAATAGTTACAATAGCCTATCTTTCCATTTATATGGCTGCTTCGCACCATATAATGGATGGGTCGTCTATTCGGAAAAGAGAACGAGTTTTCTTTTCACTCATATCCTACCATTATAGCACACTTTTAATTTCGTGTCAATACATTACCTCTGTTAACGACTATTTCGATAAACCCGCAACTACTTGATTCGCGTACAGCCAGCCCTCCAGCGAGCCGCAATCCATAAACCGCCCAGATGCTGGTACGACGCGCATTTTGCCGCCGCCCCGCACGAAATTCAAAATCGGATCGGTGATGAAGTATTCCTGGTCTGTCGCGCCGAAATGATGATTATCGACGTAATTGACGATTTCGGTTAGTAGCGCTGGCGATAAAATAAACCTGTTGATATTCGCGAGATCGCTCGTAATTTCCGCGAGTTTCGGTTTTTCGACGATATTAGTCATGAACCCATCAGTGTTTTTCTCGATCATCGCGAATTTAGTGATCTCTTCTTTCGGCAAACGTACGCCGATGATTGCCGCTTCGTCATGCGTAATATGTGAAACTAGATTTTTTTCCTCCGAACCGTCTTTGCTATCCCAGAAAAAATCGTCGCCATTGCAAAATGCCACCGATTCATTGAGTCCCAGTTCCTTAACCGCAAGCGCCACAGGGACGGCTGTGCCATATTTGTCATTCGCATCCTGTTTGACAAAATGAAATCGGACGTCGCTGGGCGCGGTTTCTAACATTTTTAGTTTTTCCGTCGCATTACGCGCCGCTAAAAACTCTTCCAAGCGCGCGTTTCGACCGTAATAAGTTTCGATTTGAGATTTTTCGCCGGTTTCGGTGATGACGAACACGATGTCTTTAATACCCGCCAGAATACAATCCTCGACCGCAAAATCCACGATCGGACGATTACCCACTGGCAGCATCGACTTTTCGACTGCTTTCGTTATTGGCAAACGCCGCGTCCCATAACCCGCGACCGGTACGATGGCGGTTTTAATCATAAATTTTCCTTTCGCTTCAAATATCGTACTCTATATTAGCAATTTTTGATTTTATTGCAAGTAGATCGCGGGTTGCTACAAAGACTGTCTTTGTAGCAACCGATTTTTTCAAAGATTTTACTTCTCGAGCGAAATTGTGATTTCAGTGTCGTCGATTTTGACGATTTCGTCATAAGCATAGTTTCCGGTCGTGATTTCGGTCGCGAGGGTTTCGGTTTTGATCAGTTCCGCGAAACTTTGCACGAATTCCGGCGCATCAATAATCGCGAGTTTTATCCGGTCGTCGACATTCAGACCAGCGTTTTTACGGGCGTTTTGGATATAGCGGATTAGTTCGCGGACGAAACCTTCTTGCTTCAATTCGGACGTGAGTTTTTTGTCGAGTGTCACTATACTGTCATCGCAAACTACACTATTGTCATCCTGAATTTGTTTCAGGATCACCTTTTTTACGTTAACTTCGTCAGCGATAATTTGTTCGTAAAATTCATCGAGTTTCTCGCCGCCATAAGTGAGGCTGGCTAGCGGTTGGCGGACTTTAATCTGACCAAACTCGTCGTCGCGGGACATACGCAGGGCGAGACCTTTTTCGATGATTTCGCGGGCGCGGGCCATGTCGCTTAGGACTTTTTCGTCAACCGTCACATTCGTCGGCCAATCAAGGAGATGGACACTCCCCTCTCCGACCATTTTTTGCCAGAGTTCCTCGGCGAGGAATGGCGTAAATGGCGCAAGCAGGACGGCGAGTTTCGAGAGAACACAGTGAAGCGTCGCATAGGCGTCGTTTTTGTCGCTATCGTCCTCGCTTTTCCAGAAACGACGGCGTGAACGACGGACGAACCAATTCGACAGGTCGTCGATGAACGGCAAAATTTCCTCCATCGCGGCGGGGATGTTATAGGCGTCCATGTTTTTCGTGATGTGCGCTTTTAGTTGGTGGAGACGCGACATGATCCAAATGTCGAGGGTATTTTTCAGATTTTTTAGGTCGGCAAATTCGCCGGTGAATTCCCAACCGTCGACTTCCGCATACATCGTTAGAAAATCGTAAACGTTCCAGATCATCGAAAGTTTTCGTTGGACGTCGGACACGTCTTTGTCGATCAGGGCAAAGTCTTCGCCAGATAGGAGTGGGCTAGACAGGAGGAGAAAGCGGAGAGCGTCGGCGGAAAACTTGTCCATTAACTCGTTCGGGTCGGTGAAGTTGCCGAGAGACTTAGACATCTTTCGACCGTCGTTACCAGCGAGAGTTCCCTCTACGATCACGTTTTTGAACGGATTTTCGCCGAAAAGTGCCGTGCCGATTGTGTGGACATAGTAAAACCACGCCCGAACTTGCGGCATGTATTCCGCAATGAAATCGCCCGGGAAATTGGCTTCGAATTTTTCCTTGTTCTCGAACGGATAATGGAACTGCGCAAACGGCATCGAACCGGATTCGAACCAACAATCGAGGACTTTTTCGATGCGGGTGAAATGTTCGCCGCCCAAGTCGAACTCGATTTCGTCCACCCACGGGCGATGATAATCGTCCAATTTCACGCCGGATAATTTTTCTAGTTCAGCGTACGAACCGACGACTTTGACTGAGCCTTTATCGCCTTTCCAGACGGGCATGGCGGTCGCCCAAAAACGATCGCGGGAGAGGTTCCAGTCGGGCGCTTGGTCGATGTTTTTGGCGAAACGACCGTGTTTGAGGTGCGTCGGGAACCAATTCACGTTCTCGTTCTGTTCAAGCATCAGAGGTTTTGAACCTTGAATATCGAAAAACCACGACGGGATCGCACGATACATGATGCGCTGTTTCGAACGCGGATTGAAGGGATATTCATGTTGGATATAATCAATTTTCCAGACGATTCCTTGTTCTTGCAAACATTTCGCAATAAATTTATTGGCCGCCCAAACTTCGATACCAGTTTCATCAGTGTCCTGAACGCCGATTTTACGCAGTTCTTCGGCGAATTCTGGCAAGTAATATCCGTTGTCGTCAATCGCGTGCAATACTGGAATGTTGTTCGCCTGCGCCAGAGCAAAATCGTCTTCGCCATAAGCCGGCGCGATATGAACGATGCCCGTGCCGCCCTCGTCTTCGACAAAATCGCCAGCCCAAACTTTTCCACCCCCGTCGAACAAACCCTCGTATTCCAAACCGACCAAATCCGCACCCGAAAATTCGCGCAAGATTTTATAATCTAGAACCGTATGTTTCTCGTCCACCAAAACCGTTTCAACCAATTTTTTTGCTAAAATTAAGTTGGTTTTATATCTGAACTCGTAATCTGGCACGAAACTGTAATCTGGTCCAAAAAAGTGTTTTTTGCTAGGTTCAAGTATCATTTTCGCACCCAAAATCTCACCTAAATCTTCAACGTTTTCGCATCGTCCGGGTTCGTCATTATCAGAATAAATTATCACTGGCGTCTGCTTGATTTTTGCCTTGATATCATTAAAATCTAGTTCGTAACCAACATAACCCGAAGTTTTGAGCCATTCAGGATTTGTGCTGCCCACATTACGCCCCGGATAGGCTGGTGCAATCATTGAAATAGAGTTGATTTTCAGATCATTTCGCGCCAAAAAACTCAGAAAAGTCGGCGCACCAAGCGAATGCGTGATTATATTTGCATTCGAAAAATCATATTTTTCGAGCGCTTTCAATTCTTCTTCGTACTGCGGCGCAGCTGGATTTTGATGATGAATAACAGTTACATCATATCCCTGTTCTGTCAGATTTTCGGCGATTTCTTTTATGCCAGTTTCTGCACCAAACGCATATTTACCAGTAACAATAAAGACTTTTTTGCTGTCATTTAGTTCAAGTTCGACATATTTCAATTTCGGATTGACCGCCAGTGCCGTATTCGCTGGCAAAGTCCACGGTGTCGTCGTCCAAGCTAATAGATATTTATCTTCGTTCGTCAATTTGAACTTCACATAGACCGACGGGTCGGTAACAGTTTGATACGCGTCGTTGTCCATCGTAACTTCGTTTTTACTGACGGGCGTGGCGAATTTCGTGTCGTACATCAGGACTTTTTCGCCTTCGTAGATTTTGCCTTTGTCGTAGAGTTCCTTGAACGCCCACCAAACGGATTCCATGAAATCTTTGTCCATGGTTTTATACGCACCCTTGAAATCAACCCAGCGACCGACGCGGTCGATTGTTGATTCCCAAGTTTCGGAATTCGCAACCATCGATTCGCGGGCTTTGGTTATGTAATCCTCGAGTTTGATCGGGGGTAAGGTTTTTCCGTCCTTTTCGATCGGTTCGGTTGCGCCGATTTGTCGCCGATCCTCAATCCCGAGTTGTTTTTCGACGAAGTTTTCCGCCGGCAATCCATGACAATCCCAACCCCAACGGCGCTCGACGCGTTTGCCCCGCATGGTTTGGTAACGCGGAATGCAATCTTTCACGATCGAACTGAGCAACGTGCCATGATGCGGATTTCCCGTAATAAACGGCGGACCGTCGTAAAAAACATACGCGTCGGTTTCGGGACGATTCTCGATCGATTTCTCGAATGTCTTGTTTTTCTTCCACCACTCGGCGATGGCTTTTTCGTATTCGAGCGGTTTGCGGCGCGAGCCATACTTGTATTTCATTATTTTAACTCCTTTACTACATCCAGCGGAAACACGTTTCCGGTTTTAACTCTTTCTAATAATATTTCGATATCTTGACGCGGTCTTCGTAAATCATAATCAAAAAGTTCATCCAGCGGAATCCATTTTACATCGAGGATTTCGGTCGAATCGAATTTGATTTCGCCGCCGACCACCTTGCCGCTGAACATGATAAATTGAGGTCGGGCGTCTTTCGTACTGAAAATTTGGATAAGGTTTTTCAGTTCAATATCGTAACCGGTTTCTTCTTTTGCCTCTCGTACGGCTGCATCAAAAATGTATTCACCCTCGTCCAGGTGTCCCGCCGGAAAATTCCACTGACCATAGCATTTTTCTTTTGCTTCTTGTATCATTAAGATTTTATCGTCCTTGATTACGACCGTACCGACAACAATTCTTATCACTTCTTTTCTCCTTTTTTCTTCAATTTAACCGTTTCAGAATTTTCTTTCTTCTTTTCCCAAGCATCACGAATCAGATCCAACGACAACGTCGATAACAGGTACGCCATCGGCGGAATCAGCGACGCCCACACCACGTTTTGTTGATCCCAAATAAATAAGTTATACGGCAAAATCACTGCGAAAGTCACTATCATAATAAAAACTTTCCGCATCCAACTCGTTTCCCACTTCTTGTCCAAATCAACTTTTACATTCCGCGCCTTGATTTCGGCGATTTCTTTTTCGATGTTCATCTCTCTCCCTCCCACTCGGCGTAAAATTCGTCGAGAAATTTTTCCATGAATTCGTGACGATGCTGCGCCATTTCGCGTCCGGTTTTTGTGTTCATGAGGTCTTTTAATTTCAGAAGTTTTTCGTAAAAATGTTGAATGGAGTGTGATTTACGGTCTAGATTTTGGTATTCTTCGGGCGAAATGTCGGGATTCACACCATCGTCAGGATTATAGATTTCGCGATTTTTCGCGCCGCCGTAGGCAAACGTGCGCGCCATACCCATCGCGCCAATGCCGTCCAGCCGATCAGCGTCCTGCGCAATTTGACCTTCTAACGACAGTTTCGCGCCACGATTGGCGCCGCCTTTGAAACTGATATGCGACGCGTCGTAAGCAATGCTTTTCAGATCCGCTTCGCCAATAAATTTACTCACACCGAGATCGTCCAACAATTCCCGCAATGCTTTTTCCTCGTCCTCAACCGGATTCAATTTCCAATCGAACACGTCGTGCAGTAGCGCAATCATCGACACGCGAAATTCGTCGCTATTTTCGGCGACACAAATCTTTTGAGCAAGATTTTTAACGCGAACGACATGCCAATGATCGTGCGCCGCGTCGGCGTCGTTCATTTCTTTAACTTTTTGTTCAACTTTCTCGAGAATTTCGGTTTTTTGTTGCTGAACTTTCATAAATTTTTCGATCAATTTCACATCCACGAGATCTTTTTCTCGGACAAAGTTTTTCTTCCACGTCAAAATATCGTCTAGTGATACGAACATCGCGCCGCCAATATTTTCCGCGCGCTTAATCATCGCTCTGATTCCCTTTTCGTCGCAACCGGGCATCGCCTGACAATCGTAAAATGCGACGTCGATATCCTTGTTCGCACCCCGATATTTCAGCGCAAGATCGCCGTTTGAATAACGAAACTCCTCCCAATCTTCAGTTTTTTTCAGCTCATCAAACAGTTTCTTCGTCACAATAAAGTCAATATCGCCGCTGTCGCGCAAGCCATAAACCTCGAGTAACGCGCTGCCGAAAATCGCATACTCGCCCTTCGGCAAATTAAGTGACTTCACGATTTGAACAATTCTAGTGTTCAGCATATTTTTCAACCTCCTTTATCGGCTCATAACCATATTTTTCCTTTAACACATCGGCGATATCATCGTAACTTTTGCCCGCCAAAAATCCGCCCGCAGCATAAAGTTCCTGCGACACGTCCGCTCTGGCAAATTCAGGTTTTACAAAATTCGCCATTTCTTCTTCACTCGAAAATTCGAATTCGACGACCGCCAAACCCGCCAATTTGTCCAAATATACGTCTAACTCCGCCGTATAACCGTCGATTTCATACATAAATCGGCGTTTTCTAAAGCGTTTGCCGTCCAACTTGTTCAGGAAATCATATTCGGCGCGCGTTAATAAAATCGTGTGTTCAATCTGTCGAGTGCTATCACCGCTCGTTGAATCGACAGGCTGTTTTTTCGTGATTTCATATTTTTCGCCATTCCTGCGAACCCGAACACTCGGGTTGTATGAACCCGTCGGAATGTAATTGTCCTCAATAATTTTGCTCGGGAATTTTTCTAAACCCGCCGGCAATTCGTTGACGAGGAATGAAAATTCGCGCTCGATTTCTACTGACACTCTGACTCCTTTTTAAGATTAAAATAACCCGCCCTAGCGTTAGAACCCGGGCGGGCGTTACCATCTAACTTTTGAAAATTTGTGATTCTGAAACAAGTTCAGAATGACAAGATATTTCAACTCTTAATTATACCTTTACGCGGCTCACGGCGGATTCTACTTGCTTTTGTCGCTTTCTTTCCGCGACTCGTGGTTGATCTCCACTCAAACGTCTTGCCTGTTATTTTATCAGATTTTTCCGATTAACACAACCAAACAAAATTGCGCAAAGACTGTCTTTACGCACAGAAAATAAAAACAACAAAGAACCCTACACCAAACACAGCGTGGCTGCTTGCCACCCAGACATTATATCACACTTATGCTTCTCTGTCAATAGTTTCCCTTATCAAATCGAGCAGATATGGGAACTTAGTGTACCCTGCTTCCGCGTTCAAATGCCCGCCGCCTTTGATGAAAATCGGGTCAATGTCCAATTTCTTCGCCAAGTTTTTCGCCGCGGAGACAGGAACGTACGGATCATTGTCGCCATGCAAGACGACAATTTTCCTGGCGTACTTTTTAATCAGCGACCAGTCAAAATTTGCGTGCGTGAACGTATAATTGCGCGAATCATAGAAATCGTCGCCGATATCCTCGATAAAACCGCCGACCAGAAATGACGCGCGGATCGGTTCGCGTCGTTCACGGTTCAAAATGTCGCAGATATACGTCGCACCGCACGAATGTCCGACCAAAATCGTATTGCCATCAAATTCCCATGGGCACTCGCGTTGCAAAACCTCGCACCACGCGTGGATAATCACTATTTTCATTTTTTCCCTTAATTATACGCGCTCGCTTCGCTAATGGTTGGTAAAGTGCCGCGCCATTTCGTCAGTTCTGTGCCGTCCGGACCAAGCGCGATCAGCGTCGGATATTCGACAATGTCGTGCGCCACAATAAAAGTCTGCCCCGCTGGCGTGTCGGGATCGAGCGTTTCAATGTCATGCCCCGTTTGATATTTGAAATCGTGCAAAAAAACTTCCGCCGCCGCGCGCTGTTCGGACTTTTCGCGATAAATCATTATTAATCTCATATTGCCCCCCCTCATTAAATTTTATTCTTCACACCGCGGCATTCGCCGGGTTTTTCGCGTAGTTCTTTTAGTGTCGCGATGAATTCGTCGGCATTTTTGAATTCGCGATAGACGGATGCGAAACGGATATAGGCGACCTCGTTGCGGCATGCCAGTTCCGCCATTACCGCGTCGCCGATCTGCTGACTGGTGACTTCGCTCTCGCCCAATGAATACATGGCGTCCTCGACCGCGGTTACGATTTCTTCGGTTTCAACTTCACCGTTTAGAAATTTACCGACCGATTGATAAATCGCGCGTTTCAGTTTATTTCGATCGAATAATTCGCGTCGTTTGTCGCGTTTTATGACCGCCAAGTTTGGTCGTTCGATCCGTTCGTACGTGGTATAGCGTGCACCGCATTTCAAACACTCGCGGCGGCGGCGCATCGATTCGCCGGTATAGCGCGATTCTAAAACCTTGCTGTTGCTGTGGCTGCATTTTGGACAATTCACCGCGCTACCTCCTATTCGTTATTATCATCGCGTTTTTTGCGACCCCAACGGCGGCGCAAAAATGACGGGGTGTCATATTCATCATCAGTTTTCTGTTCTTCGCTCGAAACGTCACCGAATAACGGTGCGGCAGGAGCTTCCGGTGCGGTATCATCGCCGCCGCCATACGCCATGGTATGCCACGCCGTAGTAGTATCTGGTTCGCTGGCGAAATCTTCGGCGGAAGTGGTGGGTTTGATTTCCTCGTCGACATCAATTTTATCGAGGTCGATTGGTTTGTCGACTACGCTCATCACCTCTTGCACAGGTTTTGGTTCGATTGGATCGTCCTTTTTAACAGTATGCGCCGGCGTTTTGCTGTTGAAATATTCCGAATTGAAACCAGTTGCCACGACAGTGATAATTAATTCGTCCTCCATTTCCGGACGCAGAGTTGCACCGAAGATGATATTTGCATCCGGAGCAACCGCGGAAGTAATGAGTTCTGCAGCTTCCTGGATCTCGGACATCGACATGTCGTAACCGCCGGTGACGTTGAACAAAACACCGCGCGCGCCATCGATCGAAACCTCGATGAGCGGCGATTCGATTGCCTGTTGCGCGGCTTTCGCGGCGCGATCGTCGCCGGATGCGCGACCAATTCCCATGAGCGCGCTGCCGGCATTCGACATAATCGCACGCACGTCCGCAAAGTCGAGATTAATCAAACCATGTTCGGTGATTAATTCGGAAATACCCTGAACACCCTGGCGCAACACATCGTCGGCAATTTTGAACGTTTCGAGGAGTGGCGTGCGTCGATCAATTGTTTGCAACAACCGATCATTCGGAATCGTGATCAAAGTATCGACATTGTTACCTAAACGATCGATTGCGCCCTCGGCGTTGATTCGGCGTTTTTCGCCTTCGAAACTGAACGGACGAGTCGCCACACCGACGGTCAGAATGCCAAGTTCTTTTGCCAGTTCCGCAACGATTGGTCCCGCACCTGAACCCGTACCGCCGCCCGCGCCGATTGTCACGAATATCATGTCTGCCCCGTCGAGTGCTTTCTTGATTTCTTCGACATTTTCGCGCGCTGCGGCTTCACCGACGGTCGGGTCAGCGCCCGCACCTAGACCGCGTGTCATGTTCTTGCCGATGTGAATTTTAAGATCCGCTTCGCTATTGTGCAGTGCTTGCGCGTCTGTGTTGATGGCGATAAATTGAACGCCTTTTATACCCGCATCCTTCATGCGGTTGATGGCTGCGCCGCCCGCGCCGCCGACACCGACGACCTTTATGACTGCTGACGCTTGAACGTCTGATGGTTTAACTTCTGGCATACTTCCCCCTTTGCTCTTAATGTATACAATTATTATACATGATTGGTCCAAGAAATCAATGAGGTATATTTTTGAACAAATTTTGTTCAAAAATTCGTGTTATCGACACATGTGAATAATGTTTTGAACAACAAAATTATAATTCTATTTTCGTTTCTTAAACAGAGACAGTAACCCGCCGAATAAACCTGATTTTTTATTTTCCACGGGTGCGGAATCCATATCGATCAACATCAACCCAACCGCGGTTGAATATTCCGGCGTGGTGATTTGGTCGATCACGCCATTGAAACCATGCGGCGCAATGACGTGCGCATTCATCGACAAAGCCTCGCGGGCGTAATCGGCGATTCCCTTTAATCGCGCGCCGCCGCCAGTCAAAACCGCGCCGCCCGGCAATTTAGCCAACCGCTTGATTTTCTTTAGTTCGTGATTGATCATTTCAAAAATTTCTTCTAGACGCGCTTCGACGATTTCGTCGATGATTGCGGTGTTGAATTCCAAGGTATGCACATCCGCTCCACTGCCGACCTTAACCGTCAGATTTTCGCCCGAACCACGACGATAACTCGGCGATGCCACGGCATATTCGATTTTAATTTTCTCGGCAATATCCAAATCGGTGCGCAAACCAATCGCTAAATCGTTTGTGATGTTATTTGCGCCAACCGGCAAAACTGCTATATGTATAATGTCATTTTCCTCAAACACAGCGATATTGGTCGTTGCTGCGCCCATATCGATCAAAACAACCCCGCTGTCGCGCAATTGATCGGTCAGTACGGTTCGCGACGCCGCCAAACTCGGTACGATCATTTGCCGCGATGATAGCTCAACCATGCTCAAGACCTTTTCGAGACTCTTAACATTCGGTGCGAGAGCTGTAATCATGTAGGCGTCGACCTCTAAACGAACACCGGTCATACCGAGCGGGTCGCGAATTCCGTCCTGGGAATCCAATTTGTATGAACGCGGCGTGACATCTAAAATTTCGCGGTTCGCCGGCATTTGCACGACTGTTGCGGCTTCTTCGACGCGGCGAATTTCTTCGTGGTCGACGGTTTTATTCGCGCCCAATGCAATAATGCCCTTTGACGCCAAACCGTTGATGTGCGAACCGTTGATTGATACTGTCGCATGATCGATTTGATGACCGCTCATGCGCTCCGCCGTTTCCAAGGCCTTGTCGATGGCTTCGGCGGTTTTGTTTGGATCGATAATCATGCCCTTTCGCATGCCGCCGTTTTTTTGCGCGCCGACGCCAACGATGGTAACTTTGTTTTCGACCGCGCCCATATCCTTGTTGCCCACGACCACGCGAACCGTTTCTGTGCCGATATCTACACCAACTGCATATTTTGTTTCGTTCATAATAAAATTATTATAGCATAACTTTGTTAAGTTTTACAATACTTCATAGCCTAATTTATCAAAAAGGTCTTGACACAGAGAGAGAGATAGTCGACAATGGAGGAGTTGATAAAAATTAAGTAAGGAGGAAAAACATGGAGGCAACTAAATTTCAGTGCAAAAGGAGCGGCAAAGAAGTCACGCTTCGCATCTTCGACAAAGCAGATGCGAGTGATCACGACAGATTCGGACAAATCGCAGCACGCGCCGCGGAAGATCCAGATCTAAGGACTTATAAAAAGCCTGCCGAGGATCTTATGGCGGACGAAAAATCCGAATATCTCGGAGCATTCGACGAAAATGGCGATCCGGTCGCAATTAAACGCATCAATTTCGATCAGGAAGTCATTAGACAAAAAGTTGTTCCGTTCCCGGCGATACTCAACGCCACAAAGATGATTCAACTGGGCGGATCTTTCGTCGATGAAGAATATCGTCATCAAGGAATTAACACTGCTCAGCTCGAATGGAGTCGACAGTGGGGATTAGCAAACGGTTACGACGAGATGGTTGTAGTGGTTGCAAATGAAAATCCAAAAAGCGTCATCGCACATCAAAGATACTTTGGCGAACCGGTTGAGGGAGAGTATTACGATAGCGTGTTCAACCGCCCAGTTACCCTGTTCGCACGAGAAACTGCTGACGATGGCGAGAAAAAGGAGAGTTAGATGAAAATTGTTTTACCCGAGGGCGACAATCAAACGATTCGCGACGCCGCAAAACGCGCCGAGAGTGACGGTTTGTGCAAAACCGTGTTATTGAACGGCGGCGCCGACGCCTTGACGTCGGCAATGCAAATGGTCAAGGATGGCGAAGCCGACGCAGTTGTCGCCGGAATTGATTACACTTCGCGCGACGTGATTCTGTCCGCCCGCGACATTTTGGGTATGAAACCCGGATTAAAGGCTTTCTCGTCGGTTTTCTTTATGGATATGCCCGACGGCAAAATGTACGCGTTGAGTGATTGCGCGACCTGTAAACACCCGACCACCGAACAATTGACGAACATCATTGAGTCGACCGCTGAATCAGCCCGAAAAATCTTATCCGACGAACCGCGCGTCGCTGTTCTCAATTTTTCCACCATGGGCAGTGGCGGTAAAGACGCCACGATTGACATCGCCCGCGAAGCAATCGCCGCCGTCCACGAACACGACCCAGACCTCGCCATCGACGGTGAAATGCAACTCGACGCCGCAGTTGACGAACGTATCGGCACCAAAAAAGCCCCCGACAGCAAAGTCGCGGGTCGCGCCAATGTTCTAATCCTGCCCGACATTAATTCCGGCAACATTTTGTACAAATCCATGCAACAATTCGCCGGCGCAAAGGCCTATGGCCCGATTTTGCAAGGTTTTAATTACCCCGTATCCGACCTATCCCGCGGATCAACAGAGGATGATGTTTACGGCGTGATCAAAATGGTCGCGAAATTAGTGTAACCAGTCCACAACAAAAAATCGCCCTCTCGGGGGCGATTTTGTATTAGGATTTTTCTTTACTCACCATTATCTTGCCAAACAGATTCTTTCCTGATCGCCTTGGCTGCCCTAACTCTGTCTGAAAATCTGGCGTCTTTTCCGCGTTGTAATGTTTCGAGTGCAGTTAAAACTGCCATATACTGATCATATTGCGCCTTGCTGGCAAACGACTCTTCGGTGGATTTTCTACTGTCATCGTCGATCACATAACTTGAACAATATTGTCTTCCATAAAAAGCCACTAACGATAGGCGGCTATATTGATAATCAAGCGCAGTAGAACGCTCTCTTCCACCGAGTATGTCATGATAGGCGCGATCTTCTTCGATTCTTTCGTACGCATCGTCAATTCTGACAGTAGTTAAACCAAAATTCCATCTATACGGCTTTTTGGTATTAAATTTTCGTTCGATGATCGCAGTTTTGGCTTCATCGCGCTCTCGCCGAGTTAACGGATATGTGGTGCGGGCACCATCTAGTACCGGGTCAATAACCTCATTTAATTGCGCAACAAATGTCTCTCTCTCCTCATCTGTTACTTGTCGGTTTCCTTCATCGATTGTATTATGATTTGTACTCATCACTTATCCTTTCATTAAAATATACGTCCTATCTTACCATTATATCACACTTTTGTTAAAAAAGCAATACCCCAAACCACAATTTGGGTGTTTTTTGGCGATTTTTGGGGTAAAATATCAAAAATTAGCGCCGATTAGTTTGTCGGCATTATTAAAAATCCGTTGATTCGCAAAATAGCGGATTATAAATGATCTGTCCTGTTTTTCCGCCCTGTCCGCGGATTCCAGCGATTCGACCAATTTTATCAATCGATCCATTTCAAACCTACGAACTTCTCCGCCCGTGGTGTCTGCGACCTTGCCATCGTCATCGTATTTTGAATATGTCCTACAATGTGTCATAACGCCGGATTCATCGGCGGAAAAAGTAAATTTTGAATCTTCTCCGCTAGGAACCCAGGATGGGCTGCCTTCGCGCGTGTGTTTGACGACGACTTCCATGTGGTTTGCCGTATCACTTCCATGTTCGGCGCTACGGCTAATGCCTATCCCGAGTTCACCGTTCTTACCCATATACGGCATCCTCCTATATAAACCGTTGCACTGTAGCGTATCGGCGTCATTGGCGCGCGGACGATGATTTCCGCCGAATAAACTGACCATTGCTTGATCAAGCCGACCGATTTCTTCTGCGGTCGCTGGCTCCGTTCGCTCATAGTTTTCCTGTTTCTCTCGCATAATATCCAACCTCCTGTCTTACAACCCATATATCTTATCATACTCTGTCGGAAAAACAATCAAAAAATCGCCCTGAGAGGCGATTTCAGATACAATCCAATAGTGCAAGCCCATTTCCGTTCTCATCTTCAAAGTGAATTCTTTCCATTCGTGTTGTTTCGCGAATTCGTTTCGAAACAACTGGATCGCCTGACTATGAACGCTGAATAAATTCAGTTTCACGTCTATTTTACTCCCTAGAAAGGAGGTAATCCATCCGCACCTTCCGGTACGGATACCTTGTTACGACTTAACCCCAATCACCAAGCTCACCTTAGGCCGAAATAAATTCGGAC
>WRGU01000041.1 GCA_009787015.1 Candidatus Saccharimonadota bacterium
TGGCTCGCCATGTGGCGGGTTGCTTCGTGTTTTTGAACAATAAAGAATCAAAGATACCAATCAGCCCGCCACTAGGCGGGTTTTTTAGTAGTAATCAATAATTTAAGGAGATGTAAGTGAACAGATATAAAACAACGACAACAGATAGATTAGATAGAGATAACGCACCCTTTGAAATAACCGACGTTAAATACGAGCAAACCGGCAGTTGGAACACGGGTTTTGCGAGCGATGTTTTGCAATTTTCCCGGCATCATCAGGAGGATGTCGCACGTTTTGCGCTGCATTCGTTACGAGCATTTTCAGTATCCGAACAAACGCTCGCGATGGCAAAATTAGGACTGCCGACCGGGTTTTTCAGAGTAGACGGGACGATCGACGAGACCACCGGCGAAATCTTTCCGTACGAGTGCGAGGAACGTCCGGGAGGACTCGGGCTCATGGCGAAGGTCGCTCGACAAACTGGCGACAGTGATTTCGTTGAGTCGATGAGAGGACATTTAGAAAATACTTTCGGTCAAATGCCGATCGTCAAAAGATATTTCAGATTCGACGGCGACGATGCGCAATTTTTTGGTGAAAATCAAGTTTCACAATTAGAACTCGACGATCATGGTTTAATCATGGTCGAACCGCGTCCAACATTGGTGCGCACTGAACCGAAATATATTAAATGCGTGGCAAATGTCGGGGATTTGGTGGCGCAATCGATTTCTACGGTTCTGGATAAGGGTCGCAAGGATTACCGCGTTTCTACTGGTCACGCCCGTGTCATCCATGACGTCGACGAATTGCCGTCGACGAGCGAGTCATTCGTACTCAAAGATATGCAAAATTCCAAAACTAACGGTGTGAAGATTTGGATTGCCAACAGCGAACGTCGTCCGCTCGGCATGGGCAAGAAAGTGCCAGGTATGGAAACCGAGACAAAAATCGTCAACTTCGTAGAAACACACCCCGAGGGCGTGCTGGTCGAACCCTTCGTGCCGGGAATTCGCACTAAATACGGCGACAAAATAGGCATGACAGCGTTTCGCGTTTTTGGCAAAGTTTTCAGCGATCACGTCGAACTCTGCGACGGATTATACACTTTCCGTCCGAACGCCATCGTCCACGGCGCGAGCGATTCTATTTTCGGTTTAGTTAAAAGTCCAGATAAAGTTACTGCGTATGATTAAAAATAAATTTGCATATTTTCTTTAGTCCATGTATAATACTTAACTATGAAAATTTTGAACAGATCGTTTTATATCTTTATGCATCCGCCCTGTGGCGGTCTGTTTCGTGTTTTTGAACAATAGACAAATTCGAAAATATCAATCAGCCCGCCACGGAGGCGGGTTTTTAAGTTTAATTAAATAATTAGCAAAGGAGAAAAGTGGCACATCAAATATTATCAGACCAATTACGTAGGAAACCGCTCGAACTGCACGAAGCGGAAACACAAAGTTTCGGCGGTTGGGACATGCAGATCTGTCCCGATACCATTGTTTTATCAATAAAACATCAATTACAGGTTGCGAGTTACGCTCTGCGCGGATTGCAAAATTTTTCGCCGACCGAACAAACCCTCGCGATGAGGGAAATCGGTTTGCCGACTGCGCTCGCACGCGTGGATTTCACGATCGATTCCGAGGACAACGTTTACCCTTACGAAGTCGAAGAGCGCCCATCAGGACTCGGCGTTACGCGAATGATCAACGATCAAGTAGGTGGCGATTTCGGACAATCGATCAGAGGACATCTGGAAAACACTTTCGGTCAAATGCCGATCGTCAAACGACTGCCCGAACATCGGAGCGACGACGAATACTTATTCGGTGAAAATAATGTCTATGTATTAGAACGCGAAAGCGGCCTGCTCGTCGTGGAAAACCGTCCGACCTTGGTGCGCGCCGAACCGGAATTAGTCCAAGATGCGCCGAACATTGCCGAATTGCAATCGCAATCGATTTCCACGGTTCTCGACAAGGGCCGCAAAGATTACCGCATCGCCACCGGTCACGCCCGCGTTATCCATGGTGCAGACGAATTGCCGTCGAAAGATGAATCTTTCGTAATCAAAAACATGCAATCGTCCAAAACTAACGGTGTAAAAATCTGGGCAACACCCGACGAACGCAAAAACTACGGCCTCGGCAAAAGCAATTCCGGCGTCGCCACATGGTCGAATATTCAACGTTTTGCCGAAGAGAATGGTCAGGTAATGATCGAACGACTTGAACCCGGAATCCGGACATTATATAATAATCATATGGGTACAACCGCACTACGTGTCGTCGTCAAAATTTTCCCCGACCATACGGAGGTCAGCGACGGCTGTTACATGTTCCGCGAAAGTTTTAACCTCCACGGCGCGCGCGACACCATCACCGGCGTCGTTTTGAGCCCGGAAAAGGCGGCCATCTATGAATAAAAAACCCGAATTGAAACAGATTTTGAGCGATCTCGTCGCCTTTTATCCGACGTCGTCGAATCAGAAAAGTGTCAGAAAACTTTTAGAATATGTTCAGAAATTTCTCTCCGAAATCGGTTTGAACAGCAAAATTCTGACCAATAACGGCGTGCATATGTTATATGCGTCGACAAAAGGTAAAAAAACCGCAAAAATCATGTTGCAATCGCACGTCGACGTCGTGCCGGCGGATGAAAAATTGCGCCGCACCGCGATCAAAAACGGGCGGATTTATGGTCGCGGCGTGCGCGATATGTTGTTTTGCACCGCAAGCTACCTTAAATTTCTCTATGATCAGAAAGATAAATTGGATGATTTGGACCTCAGTTTGTGCCTCACCGGCGATGAGGAAGTAGGCGGCGCGAATACCGTGCCGCACCTCTTAAATCAAGGTTATTCCGCCGATGTTGTATGGTTATCCGACGCCGGCAACCGTCCCGACGAGTTGGTCGTCAGCGCCAAGGGCGGCTATAACTTTGATTTGATCATTCACGGCACCGCGCATCACGGTTCGCGCCCCTGGGAGGGCGACAATGCCGCGGAAAAACTGATCCGATGCCTCCGAAGTTTTTTAAGTGCATTTAAAAAACCTGCGAACGATGTTTCGACCTGTACGATCACCGAGTTGGACGCCGGCGACTCTATTAACAAGGGTCCAGCGACCGCTCGCGCGCACCTTGACATACGCTATACAAATTTAAATGAACTTAAAAAATATCAGAAATTGGTCGCGGATTTGTGCGAAAAATGGGGCGGGGAAGTCCAAAATCTCCTCGTCCTGCCGAATTACACGGTTGATCCGAATTCTGAACTGATCCAGAAATATTTGACCATCAATGAATCGATAACCGGTGAAAAGGTGCGGTTCATTGCGGTCAGTGGTTCGTCGGACGCGCGCTATTTTAGCCAAAAAAACATCCCCGTCATCATGACGCGCCCCCTGAGTCACGGGTCGCACAGTGACAACGAATGGGTGGATCTGGATTCGTGGCGAATTTATTACGAAATCCTCACAAAGTACGTACTCGAAATCGCTGCGGCAAAAAAATAATTGTGGTACAATATTTCTCATGATCCCACGATTCATTAGCAGCAGCACCTATTACACCTTGTATTTTTTCGCGAAACGATCGGTTTGGCGCAAAATGAAAATTACTGAGCATGGCAAAAAAAATATTCCGCGAAAGGGCGCGGTGATTTTCGCAGCAAATCACATTAAGGACCTCGATTCGGTGATGATTTGCGGCGCGGCACGGCGACCGACGCACTTTTTTGCCAAGAAAGTTTTGTTTATGGGCGGGAAAAAATTAAGTTTGAAAGCCGTCACGATGATCATGAAAATGACCGGACAAATTCCGGTCAAGCCCGGCGACAAGGAGTTGAATGATCGCGCGTTCGCCATGGCGGAAACTTTTTTGAAACGCGGGGAAGCTTTCGCAATCCACATCGAGGGTACACGCACCAACGACGGCAAACTGCACAAACCGAAACTTGGTTTTACGAAGGTTGCCTTTAACACGCACGCCCCGATTGTACCCGTGGCGCTCACATACAACCGACACCCGTCAGTGCATTTCGATAAACCGATCCCGTATGACGAATATAAAGATTGGGACGCCGAATTTCTCGGCGACGAGGTAACCCGCCGCATCGCGAAGATGAGCGGTCAGGAAATTTCTCCCGAATTCTCGGAACTAATCAACAAAGGCGACACCGTCGTCCTCGAATCCCTGATCAAAAAGGGCGGAAAACCATCGTAGCACATCGTCATTGCGAGCAACGCGAAGCAATCCCGTCATAGATTAAGATTACTTCGCCGCTAAAGCGACTCGCAATGACAGTAGCATATTTCGGAACATACTGAAAAATCCACCTCTGTTAAAATTGGAACATACTGAAATTATTACACCAAACTACCACCTTGTCATCCTGGTGAAGGTGAAATGATCCGTGAAAGTTTACTTTTAACGGATCATGAGCCGGAAGAGCCGAAGGCGATACTTGTTTCAGGATCAAACATACAAAATAGACCCCGAAACGAGTTCGGGGTGACATTGCTTTTTTAACCAAAGTGTGATATAATCACAAGAGCAATCGTAATGGAAGGGATCTTATGGCAGAAAGATATAATTCACAAGGTGTGTGGGAGAAAAAAACTGAATTCACCATACCGACGATGAGCGAGGATGAGATCGCCGCCGCCGCAGAGTTAGTGGAGGCTAGCAGTATTCAAACCGCCGATCCCCGGGGTTGGGTTGGCGAGCAAACGGAAAAGGTTCAGAATCGCGCCAGAATCCTACATGAAAACGATTTAGATTTCGACGATGCGGGTATTTTGATCAACATTAGCGATCGTCATCTCTCGATTGATGCCCTAATGGAAGTGATGCGAGGCAAGGGTTTACTGTCCGATTTTCCAAACAATACGCCCGATTACATTAAAAAATATGCAACGCGACAAAACATATCATCAGGCGGCGTTTTAGTGGCAAACAAAGAAGCCAATATGTTTGGTATGCCTCAAAGCGACATGGAAATGCATATCACCAGGGCAAGCGCGAAAATCATCGCGATATCCGGCGACCTAGCACTTATTCAATTAGGCGTGATGCCGACGTTGCAACTATACCATCAGTCAGCCGCCGTACGCGACGGTGCGATTGGCACAAAAGTTTATACGCCGGATCGTGTCACCTACAGCACCATCGCAAATGTCGGACGTTGTGGTAATAATAACCAAACATATCTGAACAATTCGAGTGGTGACGAATCCTATTATTGCGGCACGCGCGCCGCGGTAGTGGAAAGAAGAGCCATTAGACATTACGAAGGTTCTCCTCCTTGGTTAGATTAAGTGAATTCAGTATCTCACCCTTTTCTTTTATGGGAAGAATTACTTACTTTATTTTTGCTTTTCTATTTGTCGGGCGAGTCGCGCGTGGAATATTATCTTCCACGTGGTTGTTACATACTGAAAAAACCACCCCTGTTAAAACAGTTACATACTGAAATTATTTCGCCGGTTTCGGCATGTAGAGTTTGATGTTGCTCGTTACACGGCGGGTTTTGATGTCGCGGATGTTTTTGGTTTCGAAATCTTCGCCGTCGACCATGACGCTGATTTTGCGGATTGGGGTTTCGAAATGAAATTCCGCCGTTTCGCGGCGTTCCGCCGGCAATCCGCGCACTGTCCAACCAATGATGGTTGGGATATCGACGAACGGTTTACCCTTGATGTTGGCACTCACGACCGCGAAATCGTTGCCGTAATACAAATTCTTAACAATCTTACCGTCCAAACGCGGGAACCACAGACCGCCCAACCGCCCGAGCAGCGCCGCGATGACGCTAAACTGATGTTTGATACCGTCCTGATCCACGTATGCCGGCACGCCGGCGTCGGGTTTTTTGGTGGCTTCCTGTTTATAATATTTCAGAATTTCGAGAGGGACATTGGTTTTTTTACCCGTGATTTTGTTGGCGCGTTGCACACGATCGTCCCACGCCCCGATATTCGCGAGATGTCCGATGCTCCATTCGTGCAGCGCATAACGAAAATGTTTGCCGTTGATAATCAAATCGATCGGGCGATAATCAATCGCCGGCGAATTGATGTGATTCACGATGTCGAGCGCAGTTTCGCGCGTCATAAACGAACCAACCGCATCATTGCTCTGTCCGAGCGGCAACAGCGCCAAATTGACTTTTTGACCGCCGGCGAGCAACCCGTTCAAGACCGTACTCAACGTCCCGTCGCCGCCCGCCGCCAACACCGTGTCGCCATCTTTAATTTCTTTGCCCTTGGCGATGAATTTAATGGTCTCGTCGGGGTTGGATTTGACGTGAATGTATGTGACCTTATCGCCAGTTTCCTTGCAATACTGATTCAGGGGATTTGACACAAATTTATCGAATTCTTCGGACCGCGTGCTTTGGTTGTTGTGAATGACCACAAAATTTCGTTTTTCCATGATAAGCATTTTAACATAGATTTATGGTAAAATATATATTATGAAAAAGAAGATTTTGACAGGCGATCGTCCGACAGGGAAATTGCACCTCGGACACTACGTGGGATCACTCAAAAACCGCGTGGAATTACAAAATTCGGGCGAATACGATTCGTTCATCATGATCGCCGACACGCAAGCGTTAACCGACAACGCGCGAAATCCGGAAAAAGTTCGCGAAAATGTTTTAGAAGTCGCACTCGATTATTTAGCGGTCGGCATTGACCCGACGAAATCGACGATTTTCATTCAATCGCAAATTCCGGCGCTGTCCGAACTGACGATGTATTACATGAATTTGGTCAGTTTATCGCGGGTTTTGCGCAATCCGACCGTGAAAACCGAAATCTCGCAAAAAGAATTCGGCGAGGGCGTACCCGCCGGTTTCGCAATGTACCCGATTTCGCAAGCCGCCGACATCACCGCGTTTAACGCCGATTTAGTTCCAGTCGGCGTCGATCAACTGCCGATGATCGAACAAACCCGTGAAATCGTGCGATCATTCAACGCGATTTACGGCGAAGTTTTAGTCGAACCGGACGCGATAATTCCTGAGACCGAAACCGCTAAACGTTTGCCCGGCATTGATGGGAACGCAAAAATGTCGAAATCTTTGAATAACGGGATTTATTTGAGCGATGACGTCGAAACTTTGCGTGCCAAAGTCATGTCCATGTACACCGACCCCGACCACATTCACGTCGACGATCCAGGTAAAATCGACGGCAACACCGTGTTCACCTATCTCGACGTTTTCGCGTCCGACGTGGCGAAAGTCACCGAAATGAAAGAACACTACCAGCGCGGCGGTCTGGGCGACGTGGTCGTGAAAAAATATTTATTCGAAGTTTTGAACGATTTACTAACCCCAATCCGCACCCGCCGCATCGAATTCGCCCGCAACCCCGCGGCAATCTACGAAATATTGCGCACTGGTTCCGAAAAAGCCAACCTCGTCGCAAACGAAACCCTACAAAAAGTCCGCGCAGCGATCGGGATTGAATATTTTAAGGAAAAAAAATGAAATTGTATTTCGTTCGGCACGGCGTAACGGATTGGAATATCGAAAAAAGAAGAAGTGGACAAACCGACATTCCGCAATTAGTCGATGAAGGGCGCAAACACGCCAGACAGGCGGGCGAGAAGTTGAAAGACTCTAAAATAGACGTAATCTTTGTTTCGCCATTAAACCGCGCTCACGAAACTGCTGAAATTATTAACGAATATTTGAACGCAAAAATCATTGTTCGCAACGAACTTATCGAACGAGATTTTGGAAACTTTGAGGACAAAAAGGCAACTGCCGACGAATGGGACAAGTTTTGGGATTATAATAATCCATCGACAACCGGCGAGAGCATACAAGATTTATTTAAGCGCGTTCACGATTTTATTGACGAAATTAAACGCGAATATACCGATAAAAATGTACTTATTGTGAGCCACGGCGGACCTGCTCGTGCGGTTCGTTTTTACTTTGAAAAAATGCCTGCCGACGGAAAAATAGTAGAATTTTGCCCACCGAACTCTGAAATTTTGGAATATGAAATAAAGGATTAATAAAAAATGACCAAACTCACCGAAATCCCCGGCATCGGCAAAACAATCGCGACGAATTTGGCACGGATTAATATTACGACGGTTGAGGATTTCGCGAATCAAAACGCACAGGAACTCTACGAAAGATGGTGCGTGACGGCGCAAAATCCGTCCGATTTGGATCGTTGTGTTTTGTATGTTTTTCGCGAGGCGGTTTATTTCGCGAACGGTGGACGCGATCCGGAAAAATTGAAATGGTGGAATTGGAAAGATGCGCAATGAGACTCGATAAATTTCTCGCCGAAAAGTATCCCGACACCAGCCGGGCGATTTTTCAGAAGTTAATTGACAGCAAACGCGTGGATATTAACGGTGCGAAAGCGACCAGTGTCCGGCAAAACGTGTCCGAAACTGATGAAATCGTAGTGCAGCATTTTCCGCATCAATTGACTTTTGCGGACGAAATCGCCGATTTCGCAAAAAACGTGATTTACGAGGACGAAAACGTCGTGGTCGTCAATAAACCCGCGGGCATTTTAACGCACATGAAGGGCAGTGTTGCGGACGAATTTACAGTGTCGGATTTTGTAAAGAGCCGAATGATGAAGTCGTCTACTGTTTTTTCTGAATCCTCCTCACGAAAATGCGTCAATGGAGCCGCCAAAGTAACAGGGTCCCCCGTAGATGGGGATGTCACCCCGCGCGAATCGCTTGACGCATTACGGGATGAAGAAAAAATGGTAGACGATTTCGATATATTCACCAAATCCAACCGCCCGGGCATCGTTCATCGCCTCGATCGGGCGACGAGCGGAGTGTTGATCGCGGCGAAAAATCCGAAAGCACAAAATCTGTTGCAAAATCAATTTCAGGATCGCAAAGCCCACAAAACTTATCTGGCACTGGTCGAAAAAGCACCCAAACTCATGGAGGCAAAAATCGATCTGCCAATCGGACGCAATCCAAAACAACCATCCGAATTTCGTGTTGATTCGAATGGCAAAGCGGCGGTGACGAACTATAAAGTCGTTCAAACCTTTGCGGACGGATCGGCGCTAGTCGAGCTGAAACCGCTGACCGGTCGAACGCATCAGTTGCGCGTTCATTTGAGTTATATCAACGCGCCGATTGTCGGTGACGCGGTTTATAATGTCATTGCGAGCAAAGCGAAGCAATCTAATCCAGATCGCCACGGCGACGAGTCGCCTAGCGATGACAAACAGAGAATGTTTCTGCACGCCAAAGAATTAGAGATCACCATCCCGGGCGAACCGAACAACGAGCGCAAGATCTTCACCGCGGATTTGCCGCAGGATTTTCAGGACGAAATTGCACGGCGCGGCAGCAAATGATATTATTGTTCGCGCGTGCTGGAATCAGGGTTGGATGCAGAAAGCGTGAATAAGACCTAAATATTGTTGTTTATTCACGTAAAGTATGCTATAATGGAATTATGATAAATCAAGTAACAAAAGATAAGATCAAACGGCTCGCCGAAGAATATCGGGCGATTATCGCCGTCAAAAAGCATGCGATCAAGGAAATTGCTTTGAGCGAGATCCCCGAAATGGTATATAACTCCAACGCCATTGAAAATTCTACTCTTACACTTGAAGACACCGAGGATATTATTATTCGCGATATGGTAAAACGCGACCATGATGTGCGTGAGATTTATGAGGCGAAGAATTTAGCAAAAATCACGGAATATTTACTTAAAAACCCAAATGAAACACTTTCGGTTGATTTGATGCTATCTCTCCACAAAACCCTCCTAACCGATATTCGTGATGATTACGCTGGGCGTTTTCGCTATGCCAAAGAATGGGTACGAGTTGGCGCACATCTTGGTGCGAACCCCGACTTTGTTTCGGGGCTGACTAGCGAGTTGGTTGCGAAATATAACGACGAGGATGACACTTATTTCCTTGATAAAATTGCATATTTCCATGCTGAGTTTGAAACGATTCACCCCTATCCTGATGGTAATGGGCGCATGGGCCGCGTGCTGGTCAATCAGCAATTACAAAAGCTCGGGCTTCCGCCAATCGTAATCCAGAGCAAAACGAAGTTTACTGATTATTACCCGCTGTTTGACAAATATTCTCAAACTACAAAATACGATGGTTTTACGGAACTGTTCGCAAGTCTGCTCATTGAATCGCTGCACCGCCGAATCGCATTGTTGACCTCACCAAAAATTATCCCATTGACCGAATGGACGAAGAATAATGAGGTGGCTGGGAATATCGCCAATAACAAGGCGCTTCGTCAAACTATTCCAGCATTCCGTTTGCGAGGGAGGTGGATGATTGCGAGCGAGTTCAAGGAGGAGGCAAAATGAGCATCCAGTCTGCACCGCGCAAGATTACGACTTTTATGCTTTGATAGGGGGCTTACACAAGATGAATTTTGTGATATAATACCTATGTAATTTTATGGGGCGGCAAATCAGTTGGCTAAAGTACGGGTCTTTTAATTCTATGTAAAAGGAGGGTATTTATGAAAAGAGTTTTAATTTGCGCAGCGATATTAATCGCAGGTTTGGTCGGGGCGTATTTCCTGATCCCGCCAAACAAAACCGACGAAACAAACCAAAACAGCGCAAAAAACGACACGTCAAAAACCGAATACAAAAAAATCTCCGCTAGCGAAGCCAAAGCGTTGATGGACTCCGGCGATCCTTACGTTCTGCTCGACGTGCGATCGTTGGACGAATTTAACGAACAACATATCGATAGATCCCGAATAATCCTAATCCCCGACAGCGTCATCGCCGAACGCGCCGCAACCGAATTGCCGGACAAAAATATCCTGACCATCGTTTATTGCCGCAGCGGTGTCCGGAGCGCCAAAGCCGCCCGGCAACTCCTCGACATGGGTTACACCAACGTCCGCGACCTCGGCGGGATCATCGATTGGCCGTATGAAACTATTGGCGAAATAAGAGATTAAAGATGATGTTTGACGACCTGATTCTACATCCGAAATCGCGCGCCGCAATTGAAAGTTATTTAAAGCAGCCGACGCACGCGTTATTGTTGACGGGAAAAAACGGTGTTGGCTTAGGAACGATCGCGAAAGTATTAGCGCGAGAAATTGCTGGCGCGAACGTTGTGGTGATTGAACCGCAACTGCACAATCAACAGAAAACCGCCAACATCAACATTGACGATATTCGCGCATTACACGAAATGACGCGGGCGCGGCGGCGTGATAATTTGATGATCGTCATTGATAATGTCGATCAAATGACCAACGACGCACCGCAGGCTTTTTTAAAACTGCTCGAAGAACCGACACCGAATGTTTTTTACATTTTAACATCGCACAACATCGTGCAATTGCCGGAAACAATCCGTTCGCGCACACAAATAATTGAGATTTTGCCACCGCCCGCCGAGATGTGCGATATCTCGTCATTCTGCGCGCAGTCGCAGAATCTAGTCAAAAAAATGGATTCTGCGATTTCTGACGAAACGCAGAATGACAATAAGATCTTTAAAATAACCGCCGAAAAGCGCGCCCAAATCCAATTTCTCGGCGATCGAAAACCGGCGGAAATCGTGCAGCTCTTGACCGACGAACAGTATTTCCGCGATCGCGCCACCGCGATGAACACGGCAAAAAACTTTGTCGCGGGCAACATTCCAACGCGCCTAAAAACCGTCGCCGCAACCACGGCGCGCGAAACTGCGATTGATTTGGCGCAAAATATCGCGAAACTCATCACCTTAACCGCACCCAGAGTCAAAAATCCAAAAACTGTTGTTGAGAACCTAGAACTAGTCTCCAGCACAATCGACAATTTAACGCAAAACGGCAACGTCCGTGCCCAACTCACCAACCTCGCCCTGGGTTTGTGAATTTATCATAAAGATGTGTTAAAATCGTGGCACAACGCGTTAGAGTATTACCTAAAGTATCACGAAACGCCGAATTTCGCGGAAATGATTATTGCATGACGAAAATATATCATGGCTGATATAAAAAACTGCGACATTTGCTGTGACATTTTTTTGACGTCTGATCTCTGTTAAAGTGCGACATTTAGTGCGACATTTTGCCAGTCGCCAGATATATGTTACAATGGAAACAAATGTTTGGAATTCTTGCGATTATATTGCTCGGAGCGTTGGTGGTTTTTTGGCGTCCGCGTTCGGATGAACCGCGCAAACCGGCAAAATTGGCAGAACAATTGGATAAATTGTGGGATATTTCGCAAAAATCGATTAGGGAAAAAAAATATTTGCGCGCCGAAAAAGCACTTCTGACATTATTGCGCGTCGACGAACGCAATGCGCGCGCGTACAGCCGATTGGGGATTTTGTATGCCAAACAACAACAGTACGACGATGCGATTGAATGTTTTGAAATCGCGCAATCGCTGCAACCGAGCGCGTCATCGCTGCATAATGTTGGTTTGATTTATTACGAAACGGGCAAGTTGGAAAAAGCCGCCCAAGCGTTCGAGCAGGCGTTATTGATGGAAGAGGACGTCGCGTCGCGCCACATCGCCTATGCCAAAGTTTTGGAGGCGGAGGATCGCACGCCATTGGTTATTCAGCATTTGGAGCGCGCCGTCGAATTAGAACCCAACCCGCAAAGCGTCGGCTTATTGGCGGACGCATTGGAACGCGATGGACAAACTGAACGCGCCGATAAATTGCATTTGATCGCTATCAAAATGGTCGAGAAGGGCAATCGCTCTCGTGTCAAACAACCGGCGAAAGTGCAGATTTAAGCTACTTTTAACTCGTCTAATTTCTGATCCAGAGATTCCAACGTGAAACTACCAACATTGTTCGCGAGTTTTATTGTGCGTTTTCCGGAACTGTCCACACCGCATCGCAAATCAACTTTCGATTGTCTGCCGACAGCGTGCTCGTCATAAAAAGTCACACCCACGGCGCCATTTTTACCAAAAAATTCTTCGTGAAAGTAAACCGCATGTTCAGTTTGTTTAACTGCGTCCTGCTTCGGTCCGGCTTTTGCCAAACAACATCCAACCTTACCGACCTGATGCCAACATTCGCAACCATTACAAATCTCCGGGATGGTGAGGCTTTCTTTTGTCATTAGTCTTCTTCCATTAGTTGAACAATTGTTGTTTCGTTTTCGTGCGGTTCCAATTGAAATTCGCCGCCCTCATTTACGAATTTTATCGTGCGTTTGCCAGTTTCTTTGTCCACACTACAATCTATAACAGCAGAACCGTCAACATAATCGCCGTAACCTTCGTAAAAACTGCTGCTTAAATCATTGCCATTGCCAAACCAATTGCCAAACCAAAACTCTTCTTGAAAACCAACCTCTCCATATCCATCCTGTTTCGTGAGTTTGATTCTGTCTTGTTTTAGCCCCGCTCTCGCCATGCAAAGCCCGACCTCGCCAAGTTGTTGCCAGTATTCGCAACCCTCACATATCTCCGGACCAGTAAAAATCTCTTTCTCTTGTTCCATAACATATCCTTCTGATTATAGTTTACCGCATATTACGAATTTCGTCAAATTTTTGCATACAAGTTGCGCACAAGACAGTCTTCCTAGCAAAATGAAAATGGGTAGATTTCAGGTTTTTTTCTGCGCGAGAAGACCGTCTTGTACGCAACTTTTACATTTATGTTAAAATAGTTTCATGACAACGATCCGGGAAATCGAAATTCATGCGCGAAACATGCGCGAAAATATCGTGCGTATGTTGGTTGCGGCAGGTTCGGGACATCCGGCGGGAGCGCTCGGTTTGGCGGATATTTATGCGGCATTGTTTTTCGATGTTTTGCATTACGATCGTGATAATCCCGAGTCGCCCGATCGTGATATTTTGGTGATCAGCAACGGTCACACTGTGCCAGTTTTTTATGCGGCGCTCGCGGAAATTGGCGCGATTCCGGAATCGGAATTGTTGACCTTGCGCAAATTCGGTTCGCGCTTACAGGGACATCCGGAACGAAAAAGTTTACCCTGGATCGAAACCACCTCCGGTCCGCTCGGTTGCGGTTTAAGCCAGGTGGCGGGAATGGCGTATGCGTTGAAGTATTGGAAAGTGAGCGGAGCGAACCTTACTTCCGCGCGACTATCGAAGGACGGCGAGAGAGTCAGTGAGAAAACCCGTGACGACGGGCTTGACGAACGGCGTGGGAGTAATGGTTCGGCACGCGGACTACAGCGTTTTGTTTACTGTATGGTCGGCGACGGCGAATTGGACGAAGGTAATAATTGGGAGGCGCTAATGTTCGCGGCAAAAAACCGCTTGGGCAACCTGATCGCGGTGATCGACCGCAATCACATTCAAATCGACGGCGACACAGAGGATGTCATGCCGCTCGAACCACTGGACGATAAATTCCGCGCGTTTGGTTGGCAGGTCATTCAAATCGACGGCAACAATCCCGAAAGTTTCATCGACGCTTGCGCCATGGCGCGCGCTGAAACCGATTGCCCGACCGCAATTTTGGCGTACACCGTCCCGGGCAAAGGCGTGAGTTTTATGGAAAACGACTACACATGGCACGGCAAAACACCGAACCCCGAACAGGCGCAAAAAGCATTGAACGAGTTGGAGGCGGAAAAATTATGACATATAAACTAGATGAAAAAATTTTATCAGGCGAGCCGAATCAGGATTCCACGCGCGCCGGTTTTGGGCGCGGATTGGTGACAGCGGCGCGAAATGATGAAAATGTGGTTGGATTGTGCGCGGATCTGACCGAATCCGTGCAAATGCACAAATTCGCCGAGGAATTTCCCGAACGTTTTGTCGAAATCGGCATCGCGGAACAGAATTTAGTCACGGTCGCATCGGGCATGGCGCATGTCGGCAAAATTCCGTTCGCGGCGAGTTATGCGGCGTTTAATCCGGGACGAAATTGGGAGCAGATCCGCACCACGATCGCATTGAACGATGTGCCGGTCAAGATTATCGGATCGCATGCCGGCTTGAACGTCGGTCCAGACGGCGCAACGCATCAAATGTTAGAGGATATCGCGTTGATGCGGGTTTTGCCGAATATGGTCGTCATCGCGCCCGGCGATGCGGTCGAAGCCGAAAAAGTCGCCGTCGCCTGCGCGCGGGATTCGCGCCCGAATTATATCCGTTTAACCCGTGAAAAATCGCCGACGTTTTCCGCGTCCGATGCGCCATTTGAAATCGGCAGAGCCTATATTCTGCGCGAAGGTTCGGATGTTGCTATTTGCGCCACCGGCACGATGACCGCGCAAGCGTTAATCGCGGCGGCGGAGTTGGAAAAACAGGGAATTTCCGCGGAAATTATCCACGTTCCGACCATCAAACCGCTCGACGAAACAACGATCCTGAAATCCGCACGTAAAACCGGCAAAGTTATCACCGTCGAAGAACATCAAATCGCTGGCGGGTTCGGTTCGGCAATTGCGGAGCTGCTGAGCGAGCGCTACCACGATGTCATCCCGAGCACAGTCGAGGAATCCGTGCAATCAACCAAAGATTCTTCGTCTTCACTTTGTTCCGCTCAGAATGACAAGTTTTTACTACATCGCATCGGCATCAACGACCAATTCGGTCAATCTGGCACGGCGGAAGAATTACTAAAACATTATGGTTTGACGGCGGAAAATATCGTGTCCACGGCGATCGAACTTGTTCAAAATCGCTCAAACTGATACAATATAAACGTAAATTTAATAAAGGAGGGAAGTCATGACTATTGGTGAAATTCGCGAACGGACGCTCAGGGCGCGGCATTTGATGGATCGGGCGCGTCGCCAGCATTTCGCGGTGGGGGCGTTTAATGTTGATGATCAGGAAACTTTGCGCGCTATCGCTGCCGCCGCCAAAAAAATGGATTCGCCGGTGTTGGTTGAGCTGTCGAAGGACGAAGTCGAAGCGATGGGCATCGAAAATATGCGCAATATGGTGGATAATTATCGACGCGAACTTGGCATTGAAATGTACATAAACCTCGATCATTCGCCGACCGTCGAAGCGTGCAAACGCGCTATTGACGCCGGTTTTGAATTCATTCACATCGATGTCAGCCAAGCCAATCATGACGCCACCGACGCGGAGATTATCGCCGCCACTCGCGAGGTCGTTGAATACGCCAAATTCACCGGCGCAATCGTCGAATCCGAACCGCACTATTTCGGCGGATCGTCCAATTTACACACTGAAAAATTCGATTATGACGAGATCAAGAAGACCTTTTCAACCCCCAACGGCACGAAAAAGTTCATCGACGCGACCAGTATCGACACTTTTGCGGCAGCGATTGGCAACCTGCACGGCAAATATCCTGTGCCAAAAAAATTGGATTTGGATCTATTACAGGAACTCCGCGACACCATCAAAGCCAACATTTCGTTGCATGGCGGATCCGGCACGCCATTACACTATTTCGAATCAGCCGCCCAAATCGGCGTGTCGAAAATCAATATTAACAGCGATATGCGCGTCGCCTATCGCACTACACTCGAAAAAGTTTTGGCGGAGAATCCGAATCAATACGCCATCGTCAAATTGATGGGCGAAGTCCGCGCTGCCGTCCAAAAAGTCGTCGAGGAGAAAATCGGCGCCTTCGGATCGGCAGGGAAGGCAGTTTTGTGAAAAATTTAACATTTTTAACAGTTGGGGCGGCGACGCAGGATATTTTTATGAGTCATTCGCCGGAACTCGTACCGATGTGCGAAAATCCTGAGGATTGTTTTTTCAATATTCCGCTCGGTGCGAAAATTAACGTCAATAAAATCAATTTTGCCACTGGCGGCGGGGCGACTAACGCGGCGACGACGTTCGCGCGCAATGGTTATCACACCTATTTTATGGGGGCGATTGGCAAAGATCCGGCGGGTGCGTCGGTTTTAGCGGATTTGGATCAGGAAGGTGTCGACACGACGTTTTTGTCGTTTAATGGACGCTATAATACCGGCACGTCGGTGCTGTTGCTCGCGCCGAACGGGGAACGCACGATTTTGACTTATCGCGGAGCATCGACGCACTATCATGCGGAGGGTTTTGATTTGAGCCACATTGAAAAACTCGATTGGTTGTACGCCTCGACCCTGAGCGGGCATTTCGAAATCCTTGATCAATTATTCCGCGACACCCGCAAAAAAGGCGTGAAAATCGCGTTTAATCCTGGGAAAAAAGAACTTGCCGATCCCGCGAAATTAAAACCCTTATTATCGGACGTTGAAGTATTATTAGTCAATAAAGAAGAGGCGAAACAGATCGTCGCCGGCGAGACTTGCGAGGAATTATTGTTGCATGCGCGGAATTTTTGCCCAATCGTAGTGATCACGGATTCGGTCAACGGGGCATGGGCGTCGGACGGCGAACAAATTATTCGCGCGGAATTATACGACGATCGCAAATCGCTCGACCGCACCGGTGCGGGCGATGCGTTCGGATCAGGTTTCGTCACCAAATACGCCGCGGGCGCGAAACTCCGCGATGCGATTCATTTCGCCTCCGCCAACGCCTCGTCCGTCGTCATGAAAATCGGCGCAAAAGCCGGCATTTTGGACGCGCGCGATACGGAATTAAATCCGATGAAAATCACCGTGAAAACTATTTCCTAAATTTGTTTTGTCACTCGTTTCGGTTATGCTATAATATTTACCATGGACGAGGCTGAACGCCAGCGGCGATTTCGCGACGCAGATGAAAAGAATACCGAAAAGCGGGCAGTGATTTTAGGTGTGCATTACATCGACATGCGCGGGCGCGAGGACGACATGCCGCTCGTCGACGGGATCATGAGTATTCACGATATGTATCATTACCGCATGATTCCGCTCGAATATAGCAATGAATTGAATCGCACAACTTATGGCATCACATTGTCGACGCCGGAAACTCGGTTAAAAGAACTGGGCGAAGAAGCGGAGCAAACCGCCGCGATCGTATCCTTTAACCTGATTTCCGATTCAGCATTCCGCGCGCTCATGAAACGTTACGACCCGCCCAAGGAAGTGCATTACGAAAATGTCGAAATCACCGATGAAGACATGACGTCGAACACCACAAAAGTGACGATTTCAGAAGTTTCCGAAAACCTGAACCAGGTCCGCAGCGATGATATTTTGAGTTATTTAGTTTTCCAGGCGGACAGTTTGGGCGCGAGCGATATTCATTTGGAAAATCAGCGAAATAATGTACGCGTGCGGCTGCGGATCGACGGCGCATTGCACGAAATTGCCGACATTAGCCACGATAAATATCGCGAATTATTTTTCGCAATCGCCAGTGCCGCGAACTTATCGACCGCGTCGAAAGAAGCGCAATCCGGACATATCGTGCGCGAAATCACGCTCGATGACGCGAAAAAATTCGGTGAGGATGTCGACGAGGAAACTTACCAAAATCACACTTTGAATATGCGTATCGAAACTGTACCAACGTCGTATGGACAGGACGCCGTGATTCGTTTGTTTAATTTTAGCTCCGAAATGTTAAAAATGGATGTTTTAGGTTTGAGCGACGACGAACGCGCTGAACTCGATAAAGTTGTTTCGCATCCAAACGGCATGGTCCTGGTCGTTGGACCGACCGGCGCGGGTAAATCCACGACGTTGTATTCCATAATCAACGCATTGAACGATCCTTCGCGCAAAATCTTAACATTGGAGGACCCCGTTGAATTCGACATTCCCGGCGTCGTACAAGTTCCGATCGACACCACGCACGATCAATCGTTCGCGGACAATGTACGCACGATTTTGCGGCTCGACCCCGACATTGTGATGGTCGGCGAAATTCGCGATCCCGACACCGCCCACGCCGCGATCCAGGCGGCGATAACGGGGCATTTGTTGCTCGCAACACTCCACGCCAACGACGCGGCGGCGGCATTCGCACGCATTATCGACATGATTGGCGTTAATCCGGTTTTTGCAACATCTATACGATTGGTTATCGGTCAGCGTTTGGTGCGCCGACTCGACGACGCGACAAAAATCGAATACGAACCGACCGATGCCGAAAAAAAATACATTTCCGACGTTTTGGCGGATTTGCCGGAAACGTTTGAAAAACCTGATCTCGAAAATATTCGTTTATGGAAACCCGGAAAGTCAGAAGAAAATCCATTCGGTTACCGCGGACGTATCGTCTTAATGGAACAACTGATCGTCAATGACCGCATCGCCGGCTTCTTGCGCGGCGACGCCCTCAACATCTCGGCAAAAGAAATCGCCCGCGTCGCCCACGACGAAGGCATGGTCACCATGTTGCAAAAAGGCATCCTGAAATGCCTCTCCGGCGAAACCACCTTGAGCGAAATAAATCGCGTGTTGTAAATAAAATTCTGGCTATTGCGTTATCATACAGATTTTGCTATAATGGTCGCGTGCTTATGGGGCTTGCCCTAGAACCGACCAAGGTCAAATCTCCTAAGTCTGGAAAATAAGCACGTTAAAGCGCACCTCGACAGAGGTGTTTTTTAATATTTCATAATACTCTGAAAATAATGATGACCCTTTTCGCCGACCTTGCGGGTGACAACCTGAACACGTGCTGCGTCTTTACCAACCTTCGCTTCCAAGGCGTAATAGGTTACTCTAACTTCTTTGCCACCGATCACTTCATAACGCTGACGAATTTCGGTCTCGCGTTCGCAACTCCTGATAACTGGCGCTATCAAGGGCACTAAAATTAGCCGATTAAAAATTGTTTTGTTTTCACGGCGATGTTGACCCTTAAAAATCAAGTGTTAAAACCAAACATGTTAAAATAAACTTTGTCACCAATAGCGCTTGATTGCACGGGGCGCAATCTACTATATTCTAACCGGTATTTTTTCACAATATCGGTGATCGGTATTTTTTCCATTGGCTATATTTTAGCATAAGTTAGCCAAAATTTTAGGTCTTTACACGCAAGCATTAACGCTATATAATATATACGAGTAAAATGAAGGGAGGAAATAATGTCACAGTTCGATGATATAATTGCGCAGAGGGAAGCCGCCGCAGATTCGGCAGCACCGCCACCACCCAGAAATAAAAAGTTGACAAAATTATTGTTATGCGTAGGAATCCCTGTTGTCGTGCTGGCGGTCGGGATTTCTGTGTTTTTTCAGTATTTTGAGATAGTTCGAAAAGAAGACAGCGTCATCGCCAATGACCAATCCGTGTGTGACGCATTAGCTCAAGAATATGTCACGGCATACAGAAATGGATATGGCGATAATAATTTCAATAACACAGAAAAGGTTAAGGAGCTAGCCAATAAGGTTCCCAACACCGACCAAGCCAAAAAAGAAGCGAATTGTCAGTTCTTTAAAATGTACGACGCTGAAATCAACCACGACTTCGAAAGGGCACTGGAATTAGCTTATTCCATAAAGACATTGTTAGACGAAGGCTCGCATCTGGATGCTAGAATGCCATTGCCTGGCAACATAGATGACATAATACGTGGAATCGAGTCACAAGTCCAACATGCGGACGACCCAATTGGAGGCAGCGGTGCTTAGTCGTGTTAGATCGCACACTAAGGGTTTCATTTTGGCCATGTTAATAATGACGGTTGCATTAGTGACCGTTCAGAGATGTGGTGCTGCTACAAGCATAACGTTTGGAAACCCAACTAATGATTTCCCGTCTACCGGTTGCGGCACGGGTACTACACATAATTGGAAAAATACGGCAATTTGTTATGGCAACAATATTAGTAGTTCGTATAGAGCATTTCCAGAAAATGATCCGGATTACGCTTGGTTTAGTTTTATAGCCGCAGCTCATAGAGGACCAGGGAACGAGAACACGGGTGGCAGCGTAAGCGTGAAGGTGAATTTTACAGGCGACGTTACTACAAGTTCGACGTGTATAAGTATCGTTGAATATCCGAACACTAGAGTGACTGAGGTTGTCATTGCCAATGGCACTGGTGGTGGTAGCAAGGGTGTATATGGTACGCAATATACGGAAGAAGCTTGGAGAACAAACAACAGTCGAGTCAGATTTAATACTAGAAACTGTCCTATAAATAATTGGTATAAGGTTTGCGCAACACTCAAAACAGTCCCTGTCGCACCAGTATATATAGAAGGTAGCATTTCTACTATATCCCACCTGTGTATAGAATTTCGTAAAACTAGTACTGGCGATCCTCAACCGCCACCACCACCCCCGCCCGCGCAATCCTGGAATATTGTCGCCTCAACTAATTCATCCCCATCAAGGTGGAGTGATGTATATCCTGGCACGCAAATAACTTGGACACATAATGCCTGGAATAGTGGTCCAAGCACTACTACTGCCCGAAGTAATTTGACAGTGAGCCATGACGGCGGATCATTCTTTATGCCACAGTCGAAGACAAACGGTTGTTATAACGATTCATATGGGTCTGGATATATATATAGCGGTGCAGTCGTAGGTAGTAATACATACCCGCAAGTGTCCTGCGTAGAATGGTTCACGCCCAACGATAGCGACGTAGAAAAAACATTCTGTTCAAAAATAATAATGAGTCCGAGTAGCCAAAACGGTGGTTCATACTCCTCCGAGCCTAGTTGCATAAGAGTAATCCGACCCATCAACTTCACCGTCCAGCCCGAGAGCAAGGTCGTTATCAATAAGAAAAGTACTACATTGAGCAACTATGGCGGAACATGGTCGTCGACCAACGAAACTCAGAACGCGCGACCAGGAGACAGCGCAACAATATCGCACCGTCTATGTCAAAATGGGCCGACCGTAACTAATACTTCTATATATTTTTATTCATCGTTTAAGGGAGGGTGGGGAAACAGCACTAGACCCACACAGTACCTATCGTATCCCGCATCGACAGGGTGCACGGCATATAATGGAGGAGGCTACTACTTAGACTACACAGAATGGCGTGGTGGTAATCCACCGATAAGCCAGGGTGATGTCGGCAATGAATTCTGCTCAACATTAGTAGCAATACCGCGCTCGTCTTCAAACCCAGGCAGCGTTAATTCTGGGCAACATTGCATAGAAGTTCCCTTCCATTACCCAGGCTGTCTGACATCCAGCAATTGCACCTGGACGGTGTGTAGCAACGATACTACTGGGTCAAGTTGTACAAGCGCCTGTAAAGAAACTAATAGTTGTGTTACCACTACAACTGGCACTAACACCAATATGGGCTTATTTCCAAGAACTACTGGTCCAACTAGCGCCACTTATGACAGTGTGATCACGTTCACATACGACATAACCAACAATGGTCCGACTAAATCTATTGATACTATGAAGACCCGTGCTTATACTTTCATACTAAGCAAAGGTTACGCAACCTTAACGTCCAGCATTAGAGAAAGGACAGGAGTATGGAGCAATTTTGACTATGCGTCATGTGGCAACCGAGTTAATAATAGCTATGCGACCAAAAATTGCATCCAGAACATTCAGAGGAGAGATGAATTGAGTGACTGTGTAGGTGATTTAGCAAGCGAATTATGCACTCTGGGCAAATGGCACGGGACACTTATCAACGTAGGGGTAGGATACGAAGGCAGTCCGCACCGCAGTTGCGAGTATATGGCAGATAATCAATGCAGTGTGGGTGCATATAAGGTAAAAGTTGGGGCCGGCGATTTTGTAAATGTAGCTCCTGGCGATATGATATGTTCATATTTGCTCATTACTGATTGGAGTTATTTTAATGGGTCGCGCGTCTCATCAGTCCTTTCATCGCCAGTCCATTGTGTCGAAATCAGCAAACAACCCCAAATGCAAATTCGCGGGGCAGATTCGTATTCGGGGGCGGCATATTTTGGCGGCCCTGCAACTTCTATCGCGAGCGGAGCAAAGAGTGGATTCGCATCTTTCCCCACCAGCCAAGAACGCCGCGGCAGCTGGTCGCAGTACGGATTATTGAGCAACGGCAACACCAGCGGCAACGGTGGTCCGATCGAACATTTCGGTTCGGCGGGTTGGACGATGAGTACTCATAATACAAAATACAAAAGTGGTTGCAAACTGCAATTTGCCAACACGACCAGT
>WRGU01000042.1 GCA_009787015.1 Candidatus Saccharimonadota bacterium
AATATTTTAGCACATAAAAGATCCCTTGACTTCGCTTGGGATGATATTGAGGCTACGCGACTCGCGATGGCGTTGCAATTATGTTTTTAATAAATTTCGTGATACAATAGAATCTCTATGAAAAATTATGAATTCTTTACGCGGGCGACGGAATTCGCCGCCATTTTATCGGCCATGTATCGCGGGCATGGCGACAAACTTTCCGCCGATCGGGCGGCGGTTTATGCGTTCAAATCAATTTTTGGCGAAATCAACATGCGCGGGCGCGTGGTTTCAACAGAGGGTGGATTAGATCAATCGCACAAGTTGGAATACGGCGAACTCGTGGGTCGCGACATCGACAGTCCTAATGCCGTGGAATGCGACATCGCCATCGACCCGCTCGAAAACACAACGGCGTGCGCCAGCGGCGACAACGGCGCGATCACGGTGCTAGCAGTGTCGGAGCGCGACGGGTTGTTGTATGCCGAGGAAACCTATATGTGGAAAATCGCTGTCGGTCCGGCGGCGCGCGGCAAAATCGACCTCACAAAAAGTGTGACGGAAAATATCATGAATGTAGCGAAAGCGCTCGGCAAAAAACCGTCGCAGATGACGATTGCGATTCTCGATCGTCCGCGCCACAAAGAAATCGTTCAGGAAATCCGCGCGACCGGCGCGATGGTGATGCTATTAAAGGCGGGCGATGTCATGGCATCAATTGCTACCTGTGTCGATGGCGGTGGCGTGGACATGTTAATCGGTGCAGGTAAAGGTCCAGAGGGCGTTATCACGGCGGCGGCGATTAAATGCCTAGGCGGCGATTTCCAGGCGCGTCTCGATAAAAAACTGACCGAGGAAATTATCGGTAGGAAATTGACGTTCAAGGTCGCGGGGGGCGTCCTCAAAATGGACGATATCGTCAAGAAAAAAGTCCACGTGGTTTCGATCACCGCGGTGACCAATGCATACTTCCTAAAAGGCGTTTATTACCGCAAGGGTCGCGCTATCACCAACAGTTTCGTGATCAGAAACGACGGCGCAACGACCGCGATGTCCACCTATTCGCGCGATATTACCCACCACGATTGGTATAAATATATCAAAGCCGATCCGGAAATTTACCGACTATTTTGCCAAAAATCATAGTGGATAAGATGTAAGTTATTGTAAAAATTACATGTAAAAAGTACTTGACTTCACTATATATAGGGCGTATAATTATTCACAAGCACTAAATATGGTGTTACGGGACACAGTGAGGGGTGTCATCTCGGATCAGAACTAAAACCATCACAAGTTCAAAGAACGAGAACAAAAAAATAAATTAAACCACTTAAAAGGAGGGCTCATGTTTCAAACTATCAAAAAACGCGACGGTCGACGTGCCAAGTTCGACGCCAGCAAAATCACCAACGCTATCGCCAAGGCGGGCGCTGCCACCGGCGAATTCGACGCCAAACAGGCGGAACGATTGACGGCGAAAGTTATCGCCGAGGCGGAAGATCAGATCATGGCAAAAATGCCGACGGTCGAACAGATCCAAGACATCGTCGAACAAGTATTATTGGCATCGAAATTCAAAAAAACCGCCAAAGCGTACATCATTTACCGCGATCAACGCGAAAAAGTTCGCGAAATCCACAGTTCGGCGCAAATCGATTTAATGGATCAGTATCTGGATCAGTTGGATTGGCAGGTACGCGAAAACTCCAACATGGGTTATTCGTTGCAGGGTCTGCGCAATTATGTCGCCAGCGAAGTTACGAAAAATTATTGGTTAAATAAAGTTTACAGCAAGGAAGTCGGCGATGCGCATAAATCCAGCCACATCCACATTCACGACCTCGATTCATTGTCGGCGTATTGTGTCGGTTGGGATCTGTCGGATCTGTTGCGCGAAGGATTCACGGGCGCAGAAGGCAAAGTTTCGAGCAAGCCCGCCAAACATTTCCGCACCGCGCTGGGACAGATTGTCAACTTCTTCTATACCCTGCAGGGCGAAGCGGCGGGCGCGCAAGCCTTTTCTAACCTCGACACCTACCTCGCACCATTCATTCGTTACGACGGTTTGAATCAGGAACAAGTCAAACAGGCGCTGCAGGAATTTATCTTTAATATGAGTGTGCCGACCCGTGTCGGGTTCCAGACGCCATTTACGAACGTGACGCTCGATGTGACTGTACCGCGGCATCTCGCGGGCACACCGGTGGTGATTGCGGGTGAAATGAAGGACGAAAATTACGGTGATTTTCAGGAAGAAATGAACATGTTCAACCGCGCTTTCCTTGAAGTTATGGCGAACGGCGATGCGTCGGGCCGCGTGTTCACTTTCCCGATTCCAACCATCAATATTACGAAAGAATTCGATTGGGATAATCCGGTTGTTAACGATCTCTGGGAAATCACTGCGAAATATGGCATTCCCTACTTCTCGAACTTTATTAACAGCGACATGAGTCCAGAAGATACTCGCTCGATGTGCTGTCGTTTGCGCATCGATAACCGCAAACTGGAAGTACGCGGCGGCGGTTTATTTGGCGCGAATCCATTGACCGGATCAATCGGCGTGGTGACGCTAAACATGCCGCGATTAGCGCTGGAATCGAAAAATCTCAGCGAATTAAAGAAAAAGGTCGGGCACTACATGGATATCGCCCGCGACAGTTTGGAAGTCAAACGCAAAACGGTCGAGCAATTTACTGAGATTAACCTGTATCCGTATTCCAAATATTACCTGCGCGATATTAAAAAAGCCACCGGCAAATATTGGACGAATCACTTTGGCACGATCGGTTTGCTCGGCATGAACGAAGCATTGGAAGACCTGTTGGGTGCGGGTGTCGGCACAGAAAAAGGCAAAAAAGCCGCCGAAGAAGTCATGGATTTCATGCGCGATAAACTGGTCGCGTATCAGGTCGAAACGGGCAACCAATACAATTTGGAAGCCACGCCGGGCGAAGGTACGACGCGCCGCTTTGCGCACGCCGACCAGCGCGATTTCGACGATCCGATTTTCGCAAACGGTCGCGGTAAAGACGTCAAGGTGCCGTTCTATACCAACTCGACGCACTTGCCGGTCAACTTTACGGACGATATTTTCGAACTGCTCGATTTACAGGATAATCTGCAAACCAAATACACTGGCGGTACAGTGATTCACTTCTTCCTCGGTGAACGCGTCGACGATCCGGCGGTAATCAAGGCGCTGGTCAAGAAGATTTGCGAAAACTACCGCCTGCCATACTTCTCCTTCACCCCGAGTTTCAGCGTATGCAAAAACGACGGCTATTTGAAAGGCGAACAACCGAATTGCAAGAAATGCGGCGCGGAGTGTGAAATTTACTCGCGTGTCGTCGGTTTCCTGCGCCCCGTCAAACAATGGAACGATTCCAAGCAAGCAGAATTTGAAATGCGCAAACATTATCGCACTGATTCAGTGAAAAAAGTTGGCGCGAAAAAGGTGTAAAAATGAAGATAGGCGGCATTCAAAAACTATCGTTAGTCGACTATCCCGGGCATACTGCTGCAGCGCTGTTCACGATCGGGTGCAACATGCGCTGCGGCTACTGCCACAATCCGGAACTGGTTTTGCCGGAGCGTTATATCGACGAGATTCCGCTAGAGGAAATCCTCGACTTTCTCAAAAAACGCGTCGGCAAAATTGACGGCATGGTGATTTCCGGTGGCGAACCGACCTTGCACGACGATCTGCCGGACTTTGCGAAAACGATTAAATCGATGGGCTATTTGGTTAAGTTGGACAGCAATGGTACGCATCCTGCGATGCTGAAACAGATGATCGCGGACAAATCGATCGATTACATCGCGATGGATATTAAGGCGACCTTTCCGAAATACAGCATGACCATCGCGCGTCCAGTTGATGTTGGTGCTTTGCGAGAGAGCATCAAAATCATGATCGAGAGCGGTTTGGGACACGAATTTCGCACCACATGCGTGCGGCAATTGATGACCGTGGATGATTTCGATGAGATTGGCGAAATGGTGCATGGTGCGGAACGCTATGCAGTGCAGCGCTTTCGCGCGGGTCGCTCGCTCAACCCGCAATTCGACAATTTCACCATTTTTTCCGACGAAGAAATCGCCGAAATTGTCAAAAAACTGGAAAAACACGTCAAGAAAGTAGTGGTGCATTAAATGGAAAAGTATAAAGTTATGAAAGTGGTTCGCGAAACACCCGACGTAGTGACGCTGTATTTGGCGGACACGCGCGGCGGACACGCGGATTTTGTCGCTGGACAGTACGTGACGGTGCTATTCCCCGACCTCGACGTGCCGGGCGGAAAGGCGTACAGTATTTCGTCGACGCCGAGCGATCCGCATCTAGCATTGACGGTCAAGAAAATCGGTGTTTATTCGACGCGCCTGCACGAACTGCGCGAGGGTGACGAATTGTTGGTCAGCCAGCCTTATGGCTTCCTTAATCCGCAATTTTCCGATCCCATCGTCGCCATCGCCGGCGGTATCGGCATCAGCCCGCTCATATCCATCATTCGCGACACATTAGAGCGCGATCCAATGCGCGAAATCCAATTGTGGTATTCGTGTCGCACGCCCGCCGACATTGCGTTTGAACGCAAACTCGATGAACTCGCGTCGCGCTACGAACAGTTTAGGGTCGAATATTTCGTCACGCGCGACGATGATGCTGGGTCGAAATACCACCGCGGACGCATTGATGTCGCGAAAACTCTGCGCCGATTGAAACCCGACCCCGCCTCGCTGTATTTGATTTGCGGGCGCGAGTCTTTCGCTGGCGACATCTGGCGCGCCCTCACCGCCGCCGAAGTCATGGACAATAAAATCGCCACCGAAACGTTTTTTTAAACTGGCTGTGTCTGCCGTGATGTAAAAGGGTGTCACCCTTTTATGGGGTGTTTTACTCTGTCTGATATTAGTGCCATTTGCGCTAACTCGAAACATTTTAACCGCACTGGATTTTCGAGCAATCCGCCGCTCGATTTGCCCAATAATTCGCGCGAGCTGATTTTTGCGGCGTCGGCGATGTTGCGACCGATGATTTGGTCGCACAATAATTCCGCGCCATAATTCGCGATCGAACAGATTTCCCCGTCGAATTTGGCGGATTTTACAATATCGTCGTCGATTTCTAAATATAACGTGATGTCGTCTCCACAGGATAGGTTTTGGGCGCAAAATTTTTGACCTTTCCTGTGTCCATGGTGGAGCGGGTGTCTGTAACGGTCGATAACTTCCTCTAAAAATAATTTGTCCATCACGTCAACCTCCCTATAGCGTTTTGGTATTCCGCGATAAATTTGTCGATGTCGGTTTTGGTCGTGTAAATTCCGAACGAAATCCGCACTACACCGCGATTTAACCCTAATTTCTGCATGAGGATATCCCCGCACGCCTTGCCGGCGCGCACCGCGATGTTTTTTTGGTTTAGGAGCATCGCGAAATCGTGCGGGTGAATGGTTGGGTGGTTGAGGGATAAAATGCCAACCTGCGGTTCGCCGATCAAATATTTTTTCAAATCATTTTGTTCCAGTTTTTCTATCGCATATTGCGTTAAATCTTGGTCATGAGTGGCAATGACGGAGTTTACATATTCAATCGCCGCGCCCAGACCAATCACGCCCTCGATATTCGGCGTACCGGGCTCAAAACGGCTGTAATCGTGTGATAATTCGGTGGTTTGGGGCAAAATACTGGTGAAAGTTTGGCTACCGTAGATTATTGGTTCGAGTTTTGTTTGTGCATTCGAACGCGCACACAAAACACCCACCCCGCTCGGACCATAAATTTTGTGCGAGGAAAAAACTAGAAAATCACAGTTTAATTCGTTGACGTCGACGCTCATGCGACCGACTGCCTGCGTGGCGTCGACGAGCACTAAACCGCCGCGGGCGCGGATCCAGGCGGATAATTCGCGGTGGTCGAAAAGCTCGCCGGTAATGTTGGAGATTAGGCTATAGGAAAAGGTCTTGATTTTCTTGCCATTGCGAGCGGAGCGAAGCAATCTATCGAGATTGCCACGCTGCGCTCGCGATGACGGTAGGTAAACAATTTCCGCCCCAGTTTCCGCGGCGACTTTCTGCCATGCGATGATGTTGGAATTGTGTTCATATTCGGTCAGTAAAATCACGTCGCCGGCGTGCAAAAACTTTTTCAAACCAAACACCGCGAAATTTATCGCATAGCTTGCCGAATGCGTGAAAATAATCTCGTCGGGATTTGCGCCGATGAAATCTGCGACCAAATTGCGCGTTGATTCGTATTGGGCGGTAGCGCGTTCCGCTAAATCATATGTCGCCCGCCCGACATTTGCCGAATAATCTTCATAATAACGGCGCACGGCGTCGATCACGGTACGCGGCTTTAATGTCGTGTTGGCGCTGTCGAGGTACACCAAATCTGGCTGCCCTTTGAATATTGGAAAGTCGGCGCGATTCATAAATTACGGTTCGATGCTGTATTTCCAGATTTTATATTCGTCGCCTTGTTTGCGCAACTCAAATTCAGCGGTATACGTCGCATCTTCGCACTCGATTGTGCCGGCGATTTCCTTTACGCTGCCCTTCGAGGTGCTGGAGCTTAAACTACTGGTTGTCCAAGTAGTCTTACAGGTATCATCGAGACTCATATATGACAAACCCGTTTCAAATACATACGGCGGATAATCTTTCTGTAATTCCGGCGCGAAATAATCATACGCCGCATCGTAATCTTCCTTATAAATCGCTGTCAAAAACTGCTGAACTTCCTTATCATTGTCTTTTAACAAAATTGGTACGAGAATCAGTGCCACGAGTTCGGCGACGATCATCAAGCTAAACAAAACGATGATGACTTTCGCCCAAGTTGGAAATTTCTTCTTTTTCTGCTCCTCTGGTTTAGTGTTTGACGTTTGTGATTCTGAATCACTCATGACCCCTCCTCCTTATTAAAAGTTGCATAATCATTTTAGCACATTTTTTGCGTTTAGAAAGGGTTCGATAAAGGCATCGATGACCAGTTTTTCCGCCGCTTCGCGCGGCAAACCGCGGCTCATGAGGTAAAATAATTCGTCGTCGGAAACATGTTTAGTGGTGAGGGCGTGTCCGGCTTTCACGGCGCTGTGGCGGATTTTGAGGTTCGGGGCGGCGTTAACGACCGCCGATCCGCGAGTGATAACGCGGATTTCCAACCACGCGTTGGTGTTCGGCGCGGAATTTTCGATGATGGTCGTGGCGTCGACGTTAATTTGCGCGCGATCGAACGCGAATATGCAAATCTGCACCTTTGACGCGGTGTTTGGGCGGTCGTGGGTGATGATGAATTTGATATTTTGCACTTCGTCGCCATCGGCACGTACTAAAAACTTTTCGTCCAAAGTATCGCGAACTGTACGCGAAATAGTTTTTTTCATCCGACCGACCCCTCCATATCCAAGTCAATCAGTCGGTTCAGTTCCGCGGCGTATTCGAGCGGAATATTTTTGATGATTGGTTCGACGAAACCGTTGACGATCATGGACAGGGCTTCGTTTTCCGAAATGCCGCGCGACATGAGGTAGAAAAGTTGTTCGTCCGAAATGCGCGACACGCTGGCTTCGTGGGCGATGGACGCGTCGGCGCGTTTGATTTCGTTGTTCGGAAAAGTATTGGAAATCGATCGTTCGTCCATCAATAACGCGTCGCATTTCGTGGAAGTTTTAGCGTTCGCGGCGTCCCGACCAATGGCGATTTTTCCGCGATATGAACAAATGCCGCCGTCGATACTGACCGATTTTGAGACGATTGTCGACGAAGTGTTCGGCGCGAGGTGAACGGCTTTGCCGCCGTTATCCTGAATCTGACCATTTTTCGCGATGGCGAGCGACAAAATATCGCCGCGCGCACCTTCGCCCGTTAATACGACCGCCGGATATTTCATGGTGATTTTTGAACCGATATTGCCATCAATCCATTCGCCGATTGCGTTCGATTCGACTAACATGCGTTGGGTTGTCAAATTTACAACATTCGTCGACCAATTCTGGATCGTGGTATAGCGCACCCGCGAACCGCGCTTGGCGACGACCTCGACCACCGCCGAGTGCAAGGAATCGGTCGAATAAATCGGCGCGGTGCAGCCCTCGACGTAATGCACTTCAGCGCCCTCGTCGGCGATAATGAGCGTGCGTTCGAATTGTCCGAGATTCGCGATATTGATGCGAAAGTAGGCTTGCAACGGCGCGGTTAATTTAACGCCTTTCGGCACGTAAATGAAACTGCCGCCGCTCCAAACCGCGGTATTGAGGGCGGCGAATTTGTTGTCGCTGCTCGCCACGACTTTGCCGAAATATTCGCGGAAAAGTTCCGGATATTTTTGCACTGCCGTATCGGTATCGAGAAAAATCACACCTTTCGCATCCCACTCGGTTTTCAGGTTCTGATACACCACCTCGGAATTATATTGCGCGCCAACCCCGCCGAGATATTGTTTTTCCGCCTCAGGTAGTCCAATGCGATCATAGGTTTCACGAATATTTTTCGGTAATTTTTTCCACGAATTAACAGTTTTCTTGACCGGTCGCGCGAAATAACAAATATTTTGAAAATCTAGGAAATCTAAATCTGGACCGAAATCCGGCAGTGGCATCGCGAGAAATTGATGATACGCTTCTAACCGCATGTCGAGCAGCCACGTCGGTTCGTTTTTGAGCGCAGACAAATCGCGCACTGTTTGCTCGTTCAAACCCGGTGGGAATTTTAACATACTCGACCATTTTTCATCTTATAAATAATGTCGGGGTTCAGTGCCGCAAGCATTTTTTCGTGATGCGTGATGACTACCAGCGCCGTCGGAAAGTCGAGGTTCGTTAATTTCTTTGTCAGTGCCGTCAAACCGTCGACATCCAATCCTGAATCAGGTTCGTCGAGAAATGCGAACCTCGGTTTTAACGCTAACATCTGTAAAATCTCGGAGCGTTTTTTCTCGCCACCCGAAAAACCAACATTCAAATCGCGCGTGGAATTGAAATTTTTGAATCCCAGTTCGTTCGCCCAGTCCGGCAGATCCTTTAACACATCATAAAAATTGATCTTTTCCGGACGATTTGCGAGCACGCTGCGCAAAAAACTCGAAAAACTGACGCCCTCAATCTCCATCGGATATTGAAACCCCATAAACAGACCGAGTCGGGATTTTTCATCGGTCGACAGATTCGTGATATCGCGCCCGTCCAACAAAATCCGCCCGCCCGTGATCCGGTAATGCGGATGCCCCATCAACGCGCTCATCAACGTGGACTTCCCCGACCCGTTCGACCCGAGAATCGCATATTTTTTGCCGACCTCGAACTCCATCGACACTTCGTGTAGAATCTTCTGCCCGTTGTTTGCGGCGACCGATAAATCAACTATTTTTAATCCTCTCATAATTAGAACTATTTTACAGCGTAAAGGGCTATTACGTCAAATGTCCCTCGCTGCCCGCCTTATCCTTGCTCGACTCGTTCCGATAATCCAGTATGTAACAACTTTAGCCATACCTGCACATTGTTCTTGCAATAGGAAAAGGGTGCCACCCTTTTATGGGGAAAAGCACCCTCGGCTATGCCTGAGATGACAATGATATTTCCTCAAATCATAAAAATATGTTATGATGAAAGTATGAGTTTAGAATCCGACAAAGCCAACCTCGAGAAGTACGTCTGGACGATGTTCGGTTTACAGGTGGAGGTCAAAACGATTATCGCCAATAAAGTTCCCGCCGGAGCGTCGTCGATGGCGACGGTTTTTTTGTCGAATCGCGGGGTGTTGTATGCTTTCGTGGCGACACGTGGCGGTCAAACACTGGGCGATGTTAAAAAAATCCTGTCGCGCATGAATCTAAAACCGGATCAGTTTTTGCCCCCGCATGCAGATAAAAATTATTTTTTGGAATCCGCACGCGATAAATTTATCAAAGTCTTCCCTGGTCGCCAAAATATCAACGAAAAAGACCTTGGCTTCTATCGCACGCTCGTGTCGTACAACCCCGCATTAGTCCAAATCGCAGAGGTCGAAAACGGCGTTATCAAACAATACGACACCGACGCCGTCGGTCATTGGCGCACCAACGTTAAATTCACCTATCGACGCATCACAACATCCTAGTATGTCATCCCGAGCAAAGCCGAGGGATCTTTACCGTTAAGATTTCTCGACTCCACGTTCCGCGGACCCGGAACTTCACGGCGTGAAAACATAGTTTTAACCCGGAAGATTCCCTTGCGACATGCCACTGGCATGTCTCACGCTCGGGATGACAGAAGTAATACTTGACTTTTTAATTGAGGTGTGCTATAATGGGAAGATGGACATTATCGACTCACGTAATTTTCACGACGGCGATCAGGAGTTAGAACAGGCACGAATCGCGACACTCGCGTGGGATCGGTGTTATAGACGCTCAAATTTAGGGGTATCAGCGATATTGTACGGCTATTTAGACAACCCGTCAACCCTTGAAAAAATGCCGCGCGATTCGCTGAACGAATTGCATAAATTTACGTCAAATGGCAAACATGAAGCAGAAATCCGACACCGTAAAGAGTTATTGCAAGCGTATTCGACGCATTATGCCGGAATAGAGTTGTCTGGTCGCCGCGTACTTGACACCGGCACAGAAGCGAGAGTTTACCATGTGCAAGATCAGGGAACGGAGGATTTAGTTGTAAAACGCTACAATAAGAAAGTTAACGGTTGGTCGCCCGCGGCGGCGGTCGATGCAAAAATGGCGTGTTCGTTTCTGACGCACGGCGACCCGGATTTTGAAGTCATCAGAGGTGCGTCATATGCTAAACGGCGAATTGTGGCGGATTATATTGCCGGCACACTGATGATGTGTGTCATAGACCCTAAAACGCGCGAAAAAATCTTCCCCGCCTACGGCAATCTAGCCGCCAAGGCCTATAATTTGCACGTCGGCGGTGATGTGACACAGGAAAACACTATCTATCAACCAGATACAGACCGTTTAGTTATGATAGATTTGCATTATAATCACTAGATGTTCAGTTCCAAAACCACCAGATTCTCGATATGCGGTGTGCGCGGGAAGAAATTAAAGGCTTTGGTGCGGGTGATTCGGTATTTTGCGAGAAGGGATTTGATGTCGCGGGCCTGGGTGACGGGGTTGCAGGAGAGATAAATCACACGCGGCGGGGTGGATTCGAGGATTTTTGCGACAACTTTCGCATCCAGTCCGGCGCGCGGCGGGTCGAGAATTAGAGTTGTATCGTTTGTGATATATTCGAGTGCGTCCTCAGATTTCGCGCAAATCCCGAAAATATTGTCATCGCGAGCCGACATGTCGGCGTGGCGATCTGGAGTGGATTGCTTCGCGTTGCTCGCAATGACAGGATTCATATTTCGCATCATTTCCGAATATGCTGATGAATTTGTTTCAACTAAAGTTAGTTCCCGATCGCGCGCAACGGATAGCCCAATCGTGCCGACGCCGGCATACATGTCGACGACTTTTTCCGCGTCGCCCAAATTTGCGGCGATTTCACGCAGCGCCATCTCGTAAACTGGCAAATTAATCTGAAAAAAACCGTTCGGCGAATAGGAATATTTTTGTCCCAATATCTCATCTGTGAGATTTTTCATGATCGGGTGCGATTTGCCGTTTTCGAACAATGCGCTCGAGATTTCGCCGTGTTGATTCGCCCGCACCAATAGTAGTTGGTACTTGCGCGCTTCTTCCCTTTTCTCGTTCAATTCCGCTACAATGCGCTGGGCTTCGGCGAAGATTTCGGGGTGTTCGATGGAACTCGTGGTGATCGGGATTTTTTGATGCGATCCGCGTTTATGAAATGCCAGTGAAATCCGCTCCGATTCGTTATCCCACCACAAGGAATATTCCATTTTGTTGCGATAGAAGTAATCGCGATGATCGGTAAATACTGACAAATTTCCTATAATCTTTTCTTCATCCCGTAATGCGTCAAGCGATTCGCGCGGGGTGACATCCCCATCTACGGGGGACCCTGTCACTCTGGCGACTCCATTGACGCATTTTCGTAAAGAGGATTCAGAAGAGGTTATGGAGGATTCGAGACTTATTTCCTCCCCCTCAAACGCCTCTCGCACCAACCGCGATTTCCATTCCTGCTCGCGGTCAAAACTCATAATCTGCCATGGGGAGGTCGATAAATAGCATTCATCGCGCGGTTCGACGCGGTCGGGCGACGCTGTCAAAATCTCAACCGCGATGCCCTCGGCGTAGGATTTTTTCGATTTAGTGATTTCGATGCGAACAGTTTCGCCGGGCAATGCGCCCCACACGAAAACTTTGCGTCCGTCGGATAATTCGCCTAATCCCTGACCGCCGTAAACGATTTTGTCGACATACACGACTTCTGGATCGAATATTTTCATGTCACTATCTTAACAGTAAATCTATAATTGTGGCAATAGTGCTTGTCCGTCCAGAGTATAAGAGAATCCTTTGATATGAAATGATGGTTCTCGTTCCGGACTATCGGCAAATTGATGTGTCGCGGTTTCATAAAAGGAAAACAGGACCTTGTCGCCGACCGCTAGTTTGGATTCGTTGCTGCCGGTTGTAAAAATATTGAATTTAAATGGCGATTCTAGGCGTATACTCTTGAAAGTGCCTTGCTCGTTATGTTGATCGAATATTGCCTCGATCGTTAATGGCATCGAAATTTGATTATCGCGGAGGATATTCATGTAATTCTCGATCAACTCTTGGTTCAGGAGATACAACTCATGTTTGCGCCGTTCGGCGGTTTCCGCGTCGACTTGGTTTGGTAATTTACTAACAGGGAGGCTTTTGTGGCTATGGAGTACGTCGGCACTGCCCATAATCATGCCGTTATCGCGCAAATATTGTTTTGCATATTCATGTGTTTCATCCGTTTCACCTGGTAAACCTGTGATCATGCGCGCTTCGGCATAGAACCAGGGTTTTTCGGTGCGAATTTCGCGTAGGGATTCGGCTACCACATCCGCTGTTCCACCCCCGCGTCCGACACTCTGTAAAATTCCTTCATCGGGCGTTTCAATGGATAATACGATGCCGTCGATAGTGGGCGCGGTTTTTAATGTCTCGACCAATTCCGGGTAGATGTTTTGCGGCGCGATATTATTTATAAAAACGCTAGTAAAACCGATTTTTGAAATCTCCTGGATCAGTTCATGCAGGTGCGGTTTACCGTCTGTATCTACACCGAAAAGCGCCGTGTTTTCTCCGCTAAGTTTCAGAATCCTTAGCCCCTCGGCATAGGCTTTTTGCAAGTCCTCGATGACCCTTTTCGGATCAGCACTCCGCGGCTCTCGATCGTCGACGTAATGTCCCATGCAATACGCGCAACCATTCGAGCAGCCCGATTGAATGTTATATGAATTTTCACGGATAAATCCGTATCGGTACTTATTAGGAGGGCTAATTCTTTCTATCGGACAATCCTCACCTAAGCCCAACTTTTTTCTCAAATAGTCATCAAAAGGTTCATCGGCGTAATTTTGTTTGACATCTTTGATGCAACCCATAACGCCGAACCCTCTCACGGCACGCCCTCCGAGATACATGCGGACGGCATCTCCTGCCTGTTCAATATGTTTGGCGGAACGGGCGCAACCCGAATAAATGGCATAGTCCGGTGGCGGCATACCAGCAGTAAGATCAACAGCATCAGAATCGCCATCATCATTGTCGTCGACGCTGTTATTGCCTCTTGCATTACAAATAAGCACTCTGTGTCCAAGTCTTTCTAATGTGTATTCAATCATCGATGTTCGCCGAGTATTTCCACTACAAGCGTTGCGAATCGAATAAACCGTCTGCGGCTCACATTCGCCGGATATTAACTCATGAAAAGTAAGAGTTTTTGACGTTTCGTCTTTCATCTATCTATCTTATCATACTATGTTGTGATTGTCAATAATATGTTACGCCTGTCATCCCGAGCATAGTCAAGGGATCTTATTGTTCGCGCAAAAAGATTTCTCAACTCCACTGCGTTTCGTTCGAAATGACAAAAAAGCAGCATATTATGATTCTTGTGTTACAATGGTTGTATGGACAATAAGGATTCAATCATCAGCCTTCGCAATGTGCGAAAAGTTTACGGTAAGCGATCGTCCGCCTTTACGGCGCTCGACGGAGTCAATCTGGAAATTAAGCGCGGCGAATCGGTCGCGGTCATTGGTAAATCTGGTTCAGGAAAATCAACACTCATGCATATTTTGGCGTTGCTCGATAAACCGACCGTTGGTCACGTTAATGTTGAGGGGCAAAATGCTTCGAAATTGCGTCAACGCCGCATCAATCAGATCCGCAATCGCAAATTCGGTTTTGTATTCCAGCAATTTTTCATGAATTCGCGCGATACGGTGTTAAATAACGTAATGTTGCCACTCAAAATTGCCGGTGTGCCGATTCGCCAACGTAAAAAACGCGCTCTGGCGGCACTCAAAATCGTCGATTTAAACGAACGCGCTAAGGCTCGCGCCAACGACCTGTCTGGTGGTCAAAAACAACGTGTCTGTATCGCCCGCGCCATCGTCAACAGCCCGAGCGTGATTTTCGCCGACGAACCCACCGGCAACCTTGACTCTGTTACAGGGCAAAAGGTCGAAGATTTGCTGTTTGATCTGAACAAGAAAGGCATCACCCTGATCATCGTGACGCACGATGCGGATCTCGCGGCGAAATGCGATCGCCAAATTCACATCAAGGACGGCAAGATCGAGAAAGATTTCGCCAGCACTCCCACACCCGTCAAAAAACCCGTTGCGCCTATCCGAAGACCCGCGCCCATCGCGAAGAAAGGAGTAAAATAATGAAAATCTGGGATATCTTGAAAACTGCGAACGCTAATCTGTTGCGCAATAAGGGCCGTTCGTTTTTGACGATTTTGGCGATTTTTATCGGGTCGTTCACAATCATCATGACAACCGGCATCAACACCGCTGTTAATTCCTATATCGACAAACAGGTCGAGAGCGCCGGTGCGGAGGGCTATTTGGAAATCATGCCCGATTCAACCGCGGAAATGATGGAGGGTTTGATGGGCGGCGGCGGTCTCAGCGAACCGCGCGAATATGATCCGAATTCCGGTGCGGCGGGCATCCAAACAATCACTAAGGAAGACTTAGAAAAGATTAAAAAAGTCAAAGGTATTCAATCCGTTAAAGGTGCCGGCGAAGCGAGCGCGCAATACATCACCAGTAGTAAAACTACTAAAAAGTATAAAGCGCGCATCCACGAGCTCCCCACTGATCGCATTCATATCGACATGGCGACCGGCAAAATGGTCGATTTAGACAGCAATGAACCGCAAATCGCCCTGACACCGGGCATGTCGAAAGTTTTGGGCTATGATAAGGATTCCGATATCGTCGGCAAAAAAGTCACCCTCGGCATCGAGGTCATGGCGACCAAACAGCTTAAAGAAGTCGAAGCGACCGTTGTCGGCGTCCAAAACAAGACGATCATTTCGATGGGACGCATGGCGATCAATCACGCGCTGTTCGAGAAGATTTCCGACATTGAAATGGCGGGCATGCCGGCGCAATATCGCAATTTGGTTTATTACGCATCCGCGGAATATGATCCGAAAATGTCCGAGAAGGATGTCGATCAGATGAAGAGCGACCTGAAAAAAATCGGTTTCGCCGGAATGACAGTCAATGATCAGGTGGGCATGGTCAAGAGTTTCTTTGACGCGATCACGACAATCCTGACGATTTTTGGTGTGATTGCGTTGCTCGCGGCGTCGATCGGGATCATCAACACGCTGTTTATGGCGGTCCAGGAACGCACGCGCGAAATCGGCTTAATGAAAGCCATGGGACTCGGCAAGGGTAAAATCTACATAATGTTCAGTTTTGAGGCGATTGCGTTGGGGTTCTGGGGCGCGGCGATTGGCGTCGGTTTGGCACTCGTGGCACGCATTTTCGCGAACCAACTGGCGCGGGAAACATTTCTGAAAGCCCTGCCCGGATTTACTTTGGTTGAATTTGATCCGTTGCTGTTGGTGGCAATCGTTGCGATTGTGATGGCGATTGCTTTCTTGGCTGGTTCTATGCCCGCGCGCCGCGCCGCAAAGAAAGATCCGATCGAAGCACTGCGCTATGAATAAAATGGATAAACAGATCAAATCCGCGAAATCCGAATTAAAATATCGTTTGTTTTGCGCCGGAACGATATTTTTCGGTTTTTGCATCGTGTTCACGGGTATTTGTTTATTGTCGGGTCTATGGCGATTGCCAATCGCATGGAAGTTGCTCCTGGCGTTGGCGTGGAATTTGTTGCTCGCGCTCGTGCCACTCATTTTGTCGTCGCTCGTGGTGTATCTCAAGCCAGTCATTGCGAGCGGAGCGAAGCAATCAAAAATCAGGTTGTTGATTATAATCCTCGCAATTCTATGGTTGTTATTTTTGCCGAACGCCTTTTATTACCTCACCGACCTGATGTGGATCACGCGTTTTGCCGATCCTTATCATGGTTTTCGTCCGGAAAACGTCACTGACATCACGATTTGGGCGGCGCTCATGTCGATTGCCGTCGCTGAATTTATGGCGATCCTCTCCGGCTTAGTTTCCTTGCGCGACATGCACAAAGTTATCGCGGAGAAACTGAAATCATGGAAAGTCTATCTGGTTTTAGCGTTGATTATCCTGTTGAACGGATTCGCAATCTATATGGGGCGGTTTCTGCGTTTTAACTCCTGGGACATCCTCTTGCCTTGGCGCATCGCCGCCCACGTTGTCGACAACGCCGCTTTCTTTAACATAGAGTTCACCCTCCTCATGTCCGCCGCCATCGCCATGATTTATGGCACGTTTCTGTTAGTTTCTGGGCATTTTTATCGCACGAAATGAGACAGATAATACCTCTATTTAACGTGATGATAATTTGTATCTAATTCTCCACCGAACAGATTCATCATCCATTCGACATAGGCGCCGACGTTTTTAATCGTGATCTTCGCGTCAGGTTTCAAATCACCTACATGGTCCGGATCGATTGAATATATCCCAAAACAATCGTCCGCCTCGCCGTCAGCGTTATCGCCAAAAATCTGCACGCTACGCGAGTATCGTCTGGCTTTTGCGATAAATCGATCCCCGTCGCCATAACTTCGCGTAGAGTTTGCCAGCGGCGAGAAGTTCGTCATGAGTGCCGTCCTCAACTAATCGACCGTTGTCGATAATGATGATGCGGTCCATTTCAGAAAGAGTGGAGAGACGATGCGCGACGACGATGGCGGTTTTGCCGCGTAGGATTTCTTTGAATGAATCTTTGATGATTTGCTCGCTCTCGCTGTCGAGCGCCGAGGTGGCTTCGTCGAGAATCATGATCGGCGAATACTGCAAAAAGGCGCGGGCGATGGCGATGCGTTGTTTTTGCCCGCCGGATAATTTAACGCCGCGTTCGCCGACGATGGAATCCATTTTATCGGGCAGATCCTGAACAAAATCCCATGCGTGAGCGGCACGCAAAGCGCATTCGATTTCCGCGTCACCCGCATTCGGTTTCGCCACCACCACATTTTCGCGGATCGAGGCATGCAATAATAATGGTTCTTGCGGCACATAGGCGATCGCGCGATGTAAATCGTTTTGCCGAACATTTCGTACATCGTGCCCATCGATGCTAATCTTGCCATTGTCGACGTCGTCAAATCGCAAAACCAGTTTCGTCAAGGTGGATTTCCCCGCCCCGCTCAAACCGACCACACCGATTTTCTGACCATGCGGGATTGATAATGAAAAATCTCGAAAGACCTCCGCTTTGCCCTTTTGTTCCTGATACGAAAATGACACGTTCCGAAATTCAATATCGCCACGCACATTGTAAAATTTTTCCGGTTTCGCGGGATCAGCGATTTTATTAACACGATTCAGGATTTCAAATCCCGGCACGATTTCGTCGATCAAATCGTCGTGATCGTTCAAGCAATCATTCAAATCGTCCGCTGCCGCCAAAATCACCACCAAATAATTCACGATCAACACCGCCGCTGTTAAGTCGATAACTCCGGTTTGGGCGCGCCAAACGATCAAGCACAGCACGACAATGAAAAATATTACACAACAAACTTCGCGCCCGACAAATAATTTTGCCGTATATATGAATCGTTTTTTATAGGTGTCGGATTCCTTTTTTACTTCGCGTTTGATGGTCCCAATGAACGATTTTTCCTGCGCCGATGACCGAATGGCGAGGACGTTGGAAATGACGTCGGATATTTTACCGGAATTTCTTCTAAATATTGTGCGCGTGGCGGCACGGTGTGGGGCGATTAGTTTACTGGTCCAGAATAAATACAGCACCAACACGATCGAGATAACAAACACAACCAAGGTTATCAACCAATCGCAAAAAACCATAATTATCAGAGGTAAAATTATCCGCAGCACACAAATCATGAAATTATCGCGCAGTTTTCGAACGAGCGACATGCAACTGTCGGTGAATTTGCGCGTCATCGTCGTTAAATAACCCGACATGTTAGAATTAAAATACTCGATGTCGGTTGTTATGAGTTTTTCGAAAAATATGCTGGTGATTTTGGCATATGTGTCGCTTTCCGCCGTCAGAGCGGTTAATTTTATTAGGGTATTTAACACACCAAGAGAAAAAGACGTGCCAACATACAACCAAACCGAGAACCAAATATTATCATAATCACCAGTCGCCAGATTAGATATCATCAGCGCTATGGCGATCGGAAAAAGAACAATTCTGCAAACTCCTGTCAAAAATCGCAAAATATAGGATAAACGTATTCTCCACAACCGCCCGAACGTCCGCCACAAAAAACCATAAACCAAACGGTAATTTTGGAAATGTTTGAACATGTTAAGTATTTTAACAGTTCTACGCTTAAAATAAAAGCGACAGTGGTTCGTTCATGATGCGATCAAGGGTGCGTTTCAGATACGCGGCGGCACGCGGGTCGCTGTTGCCCGTGCGTTGCAATATTTGATATGCTTCGACTATGCGTTGCCCGAATTTTTCCAATCCGGCGGGGGAATCTTGCGACATGGCGTATACTAACGACATACTTGAATCACGCTTGCGTTTGAATATCTTATCGAGACGCATGTATTCGTTCCAGCACTGCGCTTCGCGCAGTAATTCGTTGCGCGGGGTTAAAATGCTTGCTGGTACGCCCTCTGGACCACCAACAATCGAATTGCGTAGCGAACTTAATACTATTTCCGGCGATTCGCCCTGCAATAGTTTCATGAGTATGCCATCGTGAGTGAACTCTTCGCTGCGGCGAAAAACCTTACCGGTCCCAGCAAACGGCAGTTCCAACGCCCCCGTGGGGTTGTCATTGGTCGGGAGTACGTAAATATTGGAAACAATCCCATCTGGAGTCAACATAACGCCCTCTTTGCACGGCAATGGGATATTAAGTTCCTCGACCGGCACGTGATCCCCCGGATAATGACGACCATGATCGGACAATTTATAGCCATTATTGCGAGGCGCAAAACAATAAGTGTCCAACAAATAGTTAATTAGCGACATCAACTCAGTCGGCGAACACTCCGCCCATTGCGCCATAATCGCCGTGTTGTTTAGTACGCTGTCTGTCACCACCCGGCGCAACTTCGTGGCGCGCTCTTCGTTATTATTAACAACACTGACTATAAAATCCGGCGTTTTACGCGGATCGAGATCTTTATCGTCAAGGAAATCTTTCACCATACCAATAATGTGTTCCGTCATGTGTTTTAATAGCGGTTCGATGGCGTGCGGCGGCAAATGCGTGTAATTATATTGTTTAACATTCATTTCGTTCCATGCCGGATCGCCTGCACCACGCCTAATCATCTCGGAAATTTTGAATGCATCGGGATGATCCAATAAATCAGATCGATAATATGGTACAACCCCGATTCTTTCCCGATACAACAGACCCGGTGTTTGATGGTGCTCGCTAATAAATTCTTCGGCAGATTCAGTCGAAATTTGTTTTGTAATACCTGGTTTTGCGTCAACCAAACAGATGTCGCAATTACCGTTACAACCGTTCGTAAACATGATGGAAGAAAGATTAAAAAACACGTCGTGACGCTGTTCAGCGGATGCGCCATCGAGAAAGCTCATGGCGTCAACATTTTCGCGCAATTCGCATTCTTGCTCAAATTTCGCGCGTTCTTCTCTGGCATAATCTAATAATGCCTGTGTTTCGCTGTTATTCGCAGTGTATAAATCGCCTGTGCCACCAAATTCAAAAGCCATATCCTACCATTGTATCACACTCCGATTAAAAAGTCAATACTTTACAGAGGTGGCGGTTAATTATTGTTTTCCGGTTTGAATAGGAATTTGAGGTAATCCTGCATCATGCGCGTGCCGGAAATAATCGGTAAGTAAGCGCCGAGTTGACGACGAATTTCCGCGATCCATTTTTCGTCATCGCGCAGCATTTCTGCCGCAAGGCGCATTTGGTCGTATAATGATGCGACTTCTTCGTCATAGGTTTTACCCTTGACCTCTAAAACTGCCGGCGGTTCGATGTCCGCCACGCCGCCGTCGTTGGTCGAAATGAGCAAGGTTAGGTTCGCGATGTCTTTCATAAACGATGTGCCGCATGCCTCCCAACCGACTTCTGGCACGTTGATGGATACATCGCTGCCCACCGACATTGCCGCCGATAGATTTTCATCGTAATCGGTGATGTAATGCACGCGTTCGCGCAAAAATTCATCGTCAGCAATAGCGTGCAGCATCTCCTGAATTCGATCGTAGGTTCGATCACCGGTGCTCATACCGCCCGGCATCATGCCCGCCATGATGTAATGCGCATCATTGTCGCGCAGAATCGCTTTCAGTTCCTCGATATTTTCAAACGGCATCCACGGACGTTTATATTCGACGAAACGGCGTTTGAATTCAAATAACATGGCGTCGTCCGGAATCTGGATGATAGTGCCGTACTGATTTTTGCGCGTTTCGAGTTCCTTATTCAATATCACGCGTCCCATTTTTTTGAATTCGCGCAACAGATCTGGTTCGACTTTTTCCAGAATTTCCAGGTAATCGTTCGACGGCATATCAAATTTATCAATAATTTCAGTATTGCGGTAAAATTCCAAAATCCCCGGCATGATCCAAGTGTTCATATCGATGCCATTTGTCACCGCCTTGAAATCGACGCGTTCGCCGGACAGGTCGTAATATTCAGCAATCCGCGCGTGCAGGCGCGACACGCCGTTTTTCGCTTCCGCGAGTTCGATTGCGAGGTTACTCATGCGCAGACAACCGTTCTTGAACAGACCGCGGATGTAATGCTTCAGCGCCGGCGACGTGATGTTCGGAAAAACGAATTTATTGAATTGATTAATCGTGAATTCGCTATCCGCCGCCTGGACCAAGGTATGATTCGTGAATAAAGTATGTTTGCGCACATAAACGATTGCTTCGTAAATGTTCATGCCGTTGCGGCACAGTTCGTCGAGTCGCGCTACCGTCGCGAACACGGTCGCTGTTTCATTTAATTGAATCACCGCCGGTTTCAATCCTGACATTTTGAGCGCCGCGTAACCGCCGAAACCTAAACTCACCATCTGGTACAGGCGATGATCGCCCGACGAATCGCCGGAATACAACTGACCAAATTCCGGTTCAGTCATCGTCAAAAACCTGGTCGAACCTAGGATTTTTTCGTAAATATTTAGCACTGCGTCCGGCGCGTCGCTGACCTTGATGAAGACCTCGCCGATCTCGTTGAAACCGAAATCAATTGGGGTTTTTTTGACCGCCGTATCATATGGGATCAGGGTATTCATTTTCTGATGACGCTCTTCCTGGTAAAACGGGGTCAGGGTCACAAACGGGATTTCCAATTGTTCCGCCACGCGACGCGTATCCGCCGCCAAAACGCCCAAACCACCAGCGCCGCGAATGCCGTTTTTCATGTCGTAAACTTCCATCGTGACGTAAACGTACGGGCGCTCCGGCGAAATTTTGTGCCGCAAATTGCCGCGTTCAATCGCCGCATAAAATTCCGCAACATCTTCAATTGATTGTGTATTTATCGAAAATTTCCCACTCATACGAAATATTTTAACAAATGATAAACATTAACGCAAATATTAGCGACGCGACAGGAAGTTTAGGCGCGGTTGCAATACGCACGCAAACGTACAGCGATATTCGCGCTTGGTTGGCTGATCCGCGAGTCTATAGCGACCTCATCGAACCGATATCTATGAAAAACAAAAAGTGTCTGATGAAAATGCTGCGCGCATATCTTAAAAAAGTGTAGCTTATTTCTTCACTAACTCGTCGCGAATTTCTTGCAAAACTTTGAGTTGCTTGTCCTTAACGACAGTTTTACCGGTGGCGAAGTCGATGGCGTTGTTATTGATGCGGTTAATTAGCTTTATAAAGACGAACACGCCCACTGCGATAAAGAGGAAATCGATGATATTTTGGATAAAGTTCCCGTACATGATTTTTGCCGACCCGATTTGCACGAACATGCCCGAGAGGTCGACTTTGCCGAACAGTGCACTGATGAGTGGCATCACGACATCGTTGACAAATGACGACACGATTTTGCCAAACGCCGCACCGATCACAATACCAATCGCCAAATCGACGACATTCCCGCGCGTCACAAACGCCTCGAACTCCTTGGCGATCCTTTTAACCGCGCCTGGCTTATTCTCTGTTTCGTTCACCAAATTCTTTTCCATAGCCCTCTTATTCTACCATAATTGCACGCGACCGGCAACCTGTGTTATAATATCCCCGCCATCATTGGGGATTGGCCAAGTGGTAAGGCACTGGGTTCTGGTCCCAGTATCGGGGGTTCGAATCCCTCATCCCCAGCCATAAGAGCCTTTTGATACGGAAAACAGCGTGTCAAAGGGCTTTTTCAGATTGAAAGTGAGTGTTTTATCTTCTAATTGCAGGTTCGAAAGTAGTAAACTAATGATTTGGCGTTTTTCGCTTAATTCTTCGTCGTAACGGGTGTTATTTTCGTTATATTCCTGTGGAGTAATACACCGTCCTTAACCTCTTAAATTATACCATACCCGTGATAAAGATTGATTAGTGTTGTTAGGTGTCTTGTGTTATAATTAAAACGTCTAATTCATAATTAAAGCCACAAGTAAATACTTGTGCGTTGTCGAAAAACGGCACCGCATAAGCATTAGGGCAACGCCTTACTTGTGATATGGATTAGACACCTTGCGGTGTCGTTTTTTAACCAAATGACACCCTACAAAAATGAAAGGTGTCTAATGGCAAACACGAGTTTACATACTGTCAAATGCTTTGCAAGGACGATAATAGGCGAAAAAGTGGCGTATAATTGAAGTATGGCTAATAATTTGTTTGATGATGAAACAATAAAGAGCGGATTGGCAAAAGCGCAGAAAGATATAGAAGACCCCGCGTTTTGGAACGAGTTTAAGGCGACACCAAAAGATGACCTGTGGAACTATCACTTTACGCTTGGGCTATATATTCGCAATAACTTCAATAAAAATGGTTGGGTTGATGATGATATGTCAGGCGAGATAATGGAAAAATGGCACGACATTCTTAACGAAGACGACTTTAATAAGACCGTGATGCCCGTAATTGAAGCATATATCAATAAGTTCGGCGACGCTTTGCCGATTGATTTCGACTTACAACTTGACGACCCCGACGATAATGATGAGTG
>WRGU01000043.1 GCA_009787015.1 Candidatus Saccharimonadota bacterium
TGAGGATGAGGATGACCCATCTTATGGTTATTTAACAATTTGCGCCAAACGTTCGAAATTATATTCCGATCAAGAGGTGAAAGTGCTGGCGACGATCGGCAGCATCCTGGCGATGGCAATCAAAAACACCGGGCATTACGAAAAAATCAAAAAATTCAACGACGAATTAAAAGAAGAGGTCGATAATGCCACGCACGGACTGAAAATCGCCAACCAGCGGTTGGTGAAATTAAATGATACGAAAGATGAATTTTTGTCGTTAGCGTCGCATCAATTGCGTACGCCGCTCACGTCGGTCAAGGGCTATTTATCGATGTTATTGGACGGCGATTTCGGCGAAATGACGCCGACGCAGAAAAAAATTATCAGCGATTCGTTCAACAGCAGCCAACAAATGGCGGTGACGATCAGTGATTTCCTCGACATGTCGCGCATTCAAACGGGACGATTCACACTTTCGAAGGAATCGACGGATTTGGCGGAAATTCTCGAATTCCAACTCAATCAACTACAAACCACCGCGCAAAGCCGCAACGTCGAATTAACCAGCGAAATCGATAACGACCTGCCGCAAGTCGACGTCGACCGAGACAAAATCGCGCAAGTCATGATGAATTTCATCGATAACGCTATTTACTATTCCAAACCCGATAGCGGCGTGGTCAAAGTTAGTCTATATAAAGACAGCAACAATCTCGTGTTTAAGGTTCGCGATAACGGCATCGGCGTACCCGACGACGAAAAACACCATCTCTTCACGAAATTTTATCGCGCCGACAACGCTAAAGCCGCCCGCCCCAATGGCACCGGCGTCGGTCTCTATGTTGCCCGCAAAGTCATCGTCGCCCACCGCGGTCAAATCATTTTCGAGAGCAAGGTCGGCAAAGGCAGTATGTTCGGGTTTAAGATTCCAATGGGGTAGGGTTTATCTCCTCATTCACCTTCGGGAAATTCATTTAGACTACGTATTAACTCAGCAGTGACGCCTGTGCCACCCGCTCGCCCTCTCAGTAGGTCGTCCATGCGGGTTGTGGACTCTCGTTTTTCGCCATATGTTGGGTCCACGATGACGGTCGTTTGATGTGGTCCGCCATGTTCTATTACTTCGTTTTTTCCACTCTCGCCTACCACGTAAAATTTAGGTCTTGCTATTTCGACAATAGGTCGAATTAGCTCGCGACGTTGGCGGTATACTTCAGGTTTAGATAGTTTTTCGCCCGATGAAACGTCTCTGTATGGTACTTCAAACGCGCAATCGACGGCTTTAAGCGATGTTAATACAGTTATGCGATCACGTATGTTATGAATTGGACGATCGGAGCCTTTCCAGTGACGGACATTCTGATCACTCCATACCGCTACCGCTAATATACCTTCTTTTTTTGGAAGAAGATTACTCGCGAAATTTAAATGTCTAGTGTGACCTTCGTGAAGTATGTCATAGACTCCGTGTGTTAAAATTATATCGCGTCCTTCGGCTATTTCCGCGATATTTAATAGTGCTTTCTGCATCGCTTCTGCGACCGTCATGTCTAAACCTAATCTGGCGACAGAGTTGATAATTCGCTGCTGTTCTTCAAGACGACTCAATTCAAACTCAGACAAGTAGAGTTGTGTAGTATCGTCTCCGTATTCTGATATTATGCCTTCATAAGCCATAAGACATGTATTATATCACAATGATAAAAAAATGCAATAGTTTAAGGCTAGAATAATGTTCTGAACTGTTATTTCGCCATCAAAACCGCATTTACGATCAAAAAAACTATAATTCCAACGATTAAAATGGCGATTCCGACGCGTTTTAATAGTTTTTGATGTTCGTACACCCATTGCTTAAAGTCACTGCGAACGACGGCATTTACCCTGTGGACGCGGACGATATTATCGCTTGATTTCGCGTCAACACCACTATATTTCTTATTTCGCTTCTTTTGACTCTTGACCATACAACAATTATAGCATACAATATTTAGGAAAAGCGCGGTCTCATCGTCTAACGGTTAGGACACCAGGTTTTCATCCTGGCAATTCGGGTTCGATTCCCGGTGAGATCACCACGGTTTTTTATTTTATAACATTTAATTAGGAGCGCCAAGAGCGCGGAAGGTCAGGATGATTTCAAGTTTTAAACGAACAAAAATTATGGCAACAATTGGACCGGCAACCTGGAGCGAGGTTGACGGCGACAAGAAAATCGAAGAAATTATGAAGGCAGGCGTCGATATTTACCGACTGAATTTCAGTCATGGTTCGTACGAAGAAAAAGCTGCGCAAATTCGCGACATTCGCATGGCGGCGGATCGATTGGGTCGCCGCGTGGCGATCGTACAGGATTTACAGGGTCCAAAAATCCGTTTGGGCGACGTCAAGGACAATTCATTGTTTGTAAAAACCGGTGATGAATTGATCCTGGACTATGCATTAAAAGACGTCGAACATGACGGCTCTTTTAATATACCATTGCAATACAATTTGGCTGAAAAAGTCAAAATCGGTGAAATTGCCTATATTTTCGATGGCAAAATTAAGACTGAAATCATTGAAATCCCCACCAAAACGGCAATCAAAGTCAAAGTATTGAACGACGGTGAAATCCAACGTAAAAAAGGCATCAATCTGCCCGATACCGATTTCGGCGACGATGTATTCCCGCAAAAAGATTTAGATGATATGGAATGGGCGGCGGACAAAGGTTTCGATTTTGTGGCATTTTCGTTTATTCAAAGTGCCGAAAATATTCGTCAAGGTAAAGAATTACTGAAAAAATACGGTTATCCCGATGAGATTAAGGTTATCGCCAAGATTGAGACCAAACCATCCACGAAGGATGAAGAAACTATGGAAGATATCGCTAGGACAGCCAATGTAATTTTAATAGCGCGTGGCGATATGGCATACGAAGTCGGCATGGAACAGATTCCGACAATCCAACGCAAATTAACAAGGATCTGTCGTCGTCTCGGAAGACCTGTGATTGTAGCAACGCAAACCATGGGTTCAATGGTTGACTCGCCCGTTCCGACCCGTGCGGAGGCCGATAATGTGGCGACGTCGATAATTCGCGGTGTAGATGTGATTATGCTGAGTGAAGAAACAGCTGTCGGTAAATATCCAGTAGAAACAGTTGCTGCTCTCAAAAAGATTATAATATTCACTCAAAACCATAATGTCGTAAACACTGCGTCTTGGCTACCTATGGTAGAGAGATACGAACAACCAGACTTGCTTTGTAAAGCCGCAGTACAATTAGCCGAAGATATGGACGTTAATTTTATGATTACCGAAACACAAACTTCCTGGACTACTATTGCTACTAGTGCTAATCGTCCGGCACGACGGATTATAAGTGTGACTGATAATCCTATTTTGGCAAATCAGATGGTAATATTGTATGGTGTAGACAGCTATGTGCGCCCCTATGAACGCAATTACGGTCAGAAGTTGGCGGAAGAATTAAAGCGCGATGGTAGAATCCTAATCGGCAAGGACGAGGGAACAGCCATAGTAGTTAGCGGTCGATTTGACACGGCAGTTCGTACTTATAGTGATACAATTCAATTTAGGACAATCAAATAATAATAAATGATAATAAAGGAGGAGGAAATAATGAGCAAAGTTGGCATATTGACATCAATCGGACCAATTGGTGACGATCAGATTCGTAGTTTTATGCGTGCTGGTACGCGGATTTTCCGTCAGAATTTTTCGCACGGTACGCAAGATGAAAAATTTGAACAAATAGAGCGCATTCGCAGGCTTTCTAAGGAAGAAGGTCTGGAAAACGAGGTGATGATTTTACAGGACCTACAAGGTCCGAAGATTCGCCTAGGCGACGTTAAAAACGATAGTTATAAAGTTAAAGCTGGCGACGAATTAATTTTAGACTATGCGTTAAAAAATTCGGAACATGACGGTAGTAATCGTATCCCTCTGCAATACAATTTGGCGTCGAAATTGCACGTAGGTGATACAGTATTGATTCGTGACGGCAAAGTTAGAACAACGGTCGCAGAAATCTTATCAGATACAGCCGTTAAATTGCGCGTTTTAAATGACGGTGAGTTTAAGCGCAAGCAGGGTGTTAATATGATCGGCGCGAGTTTCGGGAATGATATATTTCCAGAAAAAGATCATGATGACATGCGATTTGGCGCTGATAAGGGGTATGAATGGGTTGCGGTTTCGTTTATCCAAAACGCCGAAAACCTGCGCGAAGCTCGACGCTTAATGAAGCAGTATGGTTATCCCGCGACTACGAAATTGGTCGCAAAGGTCGAAACTTGGGAAGCCACGAAAGATAATGCGACCATCGACGCAATTTGTCAGGAAGCAGACATTGTTATGGTGGCTCGTGGCGACATGGCTTACGAGGTCGGTTACGAAAAAGTCCCGGTTGTTCAACGCAAATTGATTGCCGGTTGCCGTAAATATGGCAAAGAATCGATTGTGGCGACACAAACAGTAGTGTCTATGATGGAAAATCCTGCGCCAACCCGTGCTGAAGCTGATAATGTTGAGGAATCGTACGTTTTGGGTGCAAATTATGTTATGACTAGTGAAGAAACCGTTATCGGTCAGTATCCGATTGAGGCTGTTGTGGCTATCCGCACGATGCTCGACTATGCTGAAAATAGCCTGGAAGTAATGTCACTAGATGAGTTGAAGCGTGTCGCGCGCTACGAATAATACTATTGCTATTACAGAGTCATAACAAATTTACTTGCCACGTCTCCGTATTTTATGTTACAATATAACCATCAACCAAAACAAAGAAAAGAAAGAAGGACAAATGAATTTTCCATACAAAACAATCAACGACGTTAATGTTCGCGACAAACAGGTTTTGCTGCGGGCAGATTATAATGTGCCGCAAAATGATGACGGGACGATCTCGGACGATTATCGGGTAGAGGCGAGTTTGCCGACCATTAAATTTTTGTTGGAACGCGGGGCAAAAATTGTTGTGATTTCGCACCTGGGTCGTCCAAAAGGCGAGCGCAACGAAAAATACACATTAGCACCCGTTGCCGCCCGATTGTCCGAGAAGTTGGGTCAGGAAGTCAAATTTATTGGCGATTGCGTCGGCGACGCCGTGTCGGTTGCGACCAAAAAAATGTCCGCGGGCGAGATTGTCATGTTGGAAAACTTGCGTTTTTACGCCGCCGAGGAGGAGAACGATCGCGATTTCGCGGCGGATTTGGCGAAATCATCCAATGCCGGATTGTTTGTCCAGGACGGATTCGGGGTGGTGCATCGTGCGCACGCCTCGACGTCGGCGATCACGGAATTTTTGCCCAGTGTGGCGGGATTTTTATTGGAACGCGAATATGTCGAAATCAAATCCGCGGTTGACGATCCGAATCGCCCGTTGACCGCCATGATGGGCGGCGCGAAAGTTTCCGACAAAATTCTATTGGTCGAAAAATTTATCGACATCGCCGACAATGTAATTATCGGCGGGGCGATGGCAAATAATTTCCTAAAATTTTATGGTCATAATGTGGCATCGAGTTTGGTCGAACCTGACATCGACGAAACGGTTAAACGAATTCTGGACCACGCACACGCAAAATTCGGCGATAAATTCGATGAAAGATTCCAGATACCAGTCGATGTGGCGATTTCGGCGAGCGGTGATTTAGACGGTCGACGCACTGAAATTGGTGTGGAAGAATTGGCGAACATCCCGTCCGACGCCAAAATCTTGGACATTGGCGGTCAAAGCATCGACCGTGCGGTCGAAACAATCGAACAATCCGGTACGGTGATTTGGAACGGCACGCTCGGTTACGCGGAAAAACCCGAATTTTCCCACGGTTCAGCGCGCATCGCCATGGCAATGGCGAAAAACACCCACATTACGTCGATTATCGGCGGTGGCGACACAGCGGATTTTGTCCGCGGTTGGGACGCGCTAAACGGCGGCTCATTTACCCACGTTTCCACCGGTGGTGGCGCGTCCTTGGAACTAATGGCGGGCGACACCCTCCCCGGCATCGCGGCGTTGATGGCGAAATAAAATGTCATTGCGAGCCGAACTTGTTCGGCGTGGCAATCTCGTTCCAAGATTAGATTGCTTCGCCGCTACGCGGCTCGCAATGACGATTTTTTGAATTTTACTCAACTTATGATACAATTTTTACGCACGGGGTATTAGCTCATTTGGTAGAGCGCTTCGCTGGCAGCGAAGAGGTGACCGGTTCGAATCCGGTATACTCCACCAGGATTTTGACGAATACACAACATTATTATGAAAAAAGAATTTAAAAATATCCGCGATGAAATACAGGAACTGCGCGAAGACACCAACACTCATTTTGATCGCATCGAACAGGTCATCGATACTTCTCGATAAACTAATGCTTGAAAAATTTATAATAATCGTGTAAAATAGATGTAAATTAAGCAAAGGAGAAAACATGGGCAAGCCAAAAAAGCAGACTAGTTCACGCAAGACGGGTTTACGTCGCAGCCATCTCGTACTCGATTTGGCGCGGCAGGTAAATGCTAAGTCGCCGGTGAAAGTTCGCACAACCAAGCGCGAAACCGGTAAAACTGACAAATAGTTTATTGGCGGTTGTTGGTCGCTAGAAAACGGCGATAACCGCGAATAAATTGAACTTTAATAGAACCAAGAGGAGTAAAATGGCAAGTAATCGGCATTTAGGTAGGATTATCGCACTGCAAACACTTTATGAATACGATTTTCGCACTGATTCAGGCGACAACAGCGAAACGGTCGAGGCTGTTCTCGAACGCAACCTGGAACGTTATGCGGACAAAATTGACGATAAAAAGTTCGTTCGCGATATGACCGTTGGCGTATCAAAAAACGCCAAACATTTGGACATCAAAATATCGCCCATCGCGCCGGAATGGCCGATCAACCAAATCGCGTTGATCGATCATGAAATCTTGCGCATGGCGATATTCGAATTGGATAGTTTTGCCGACGAAACACCGCCGAAAGTCGTCATCAACGAAGCAGTCGAACTCGCCAAAGCGTTCGGTTCGGAAAACTCCTCGCGCTTCATAAACGGTGTTTTAGGAACATTCCTGCGCCAATCGAACAAAGGGGAATCTAAAAATGAGCAAGTATGATGATGCCGACATGCCGGATTTGACGCCGATTAAGAACGAGCGCGATACTGGATTTAATAAATTTCACAAACGCGGTCACGACGGTCGACCGGCGATCACGGAAATTGTCCGCGAAGCGACGGCGGGCGCGATGGTCTATCGTGTCACGAAATCCGGCGATTTACAGGTCGTTTTGTTTCAGGACGCGCGCGATCGTTGGTCGATTCCGAAAGGTCATATTGAGGAGGGCGAAACCGCCCAGGAAACCGCGATTCGCGAAATCGGCGAAGAAGTTGGTTTGCATGGCGTCGAACCGGTTTGCTGGCTCGGCAAAGTACATTTCCGTTATCGCCGCGACAATGTTTTAGTGTTAATGTCGACGCAAATTTACCTGTTCAAAGCGCCAAAAGAAGATTCCGTTGTCAAGGAAGAATGGATGCACGATGCGCGTTGGTTCGATTTCGATGAAGCGGTCGAACAAATCGAATACGAGGATATCGCGAAATTGCTGCTCTTGGGTCGCAAACGTTTGCGCCAGCGAGGGGAAATCGAGTAATGGCGAACGATCAATCCCAGAAAAAACCCCAACGCAAAACATTCGAACGTCGTCCAGAGGGCGAACCGCCCGTGCCGTCGATCAACGGCATCGATAAATTGCCGTATCAGGAATTTGCGCGCGAAAAATTGGGTTTCGATTTTCATAACATCGACCTCCTCGTCACGGCATTCACGCACCGCAGTTATGTCAACGAACACAAAAAATCTGCACGCGCCCACAACGAACGTTTGGAATTTTTGGGCGATGCGGTGTTGGAACTCGTGACGACGGAATTTCTGTTTTATAATTACGACCAACCGGAAGGCATTTTAACATCATGGCGCGCCGCATTGGTGCGCACCGAATCGATTCGCGATGCAGGCGACAATTTGGAATACGATCACCTAATCCGCATGTCGCGCGGCGAAAAACAGGGCAGCGACGCGGCGCGGCTGCACATCATCGCCAACGCATTCGAGGCGCTCATCGGCGCGATTTACCTTGATCAAGGATTCGAAGCGGCGCGGGCATTTATCGAAAAAAATATTTTGTACAGGATCAATGAAATTTTGAACGATGGTTCGTGGCGCGATCCAAAATCGCACTTGCAGGAAATTTCGCAACGCATCGACGGCGAAATTCCCGATTATCGATTGATTGAAGAATCCGGTCCGGATCATGAAAAAACTTTCATTGTCGGTGCATTTGTGGCGAATCGCGAAATGGGACGCGGCGAAGGCTCAAGCAAGCAAATCGCTCAGCAAAACGCCGCCCGCGAAGCCCTAAAAACCTATCGAAAACACGCGAAATAACATCCTGCGGGAAGACTGTCTTCCCGCAAACGCGAAAAACTGCGACATTGTCGCCGACATTTTGGCGCATCATCAAATTCGTTTTTTGGTGAGATTTTTAATCGGCAGCGACACTAAAAATATCGCGATCATGATCAACACGATCGTTCCGCCGGTCGAACTGTCGAGGTAAAAGGAGGTGATGATGCCGGATAAAACTGAAAACACGGAAACAATTTCGGCGATAACTATGGTTTTAATGAACGACACACGAAATTGCAGCGCGGTGATGACCGGCAAAGTGATAAGCGCCGAAATCAGCAAGATGCCGACAATCGGAATCGCGAGGGAAATCACCAACGCGATGAGCAAAATCAGCAAGCGATTGATAAACTTGACCGGCAAACCGGAAACTTGGGCGGAATTTTCGTCGAAAGAAATGAATAACAATTCTTTGTAAAAAAGTTTGACAACCGCGACCACGATCACGCCGATGATCAGCATCGTCCAGATGTCGGACATAGAAACCGTCAGGATGCTGCCGAACAACCAGTTGGTGATATTGCCGCCCTTGCCGAAACCGATGAAAATACTGGCGATTGCCAGAGCGCCGGACAGGAAAATCGCCAGCACGGCTTCGCTGTAAATTTTACGGACACGATTTAGTTTCTCAATGCCGAGCGACGCGCCCGCACCGAGAATTAATGTTGTCAGCACCGGATTCCAACCGAAAAATAACGCCGCGGCAATGCTGGCGAGCGAAATGTGCGAAAAAGTGTCGGCGATCAACGAATAACGTCGCAGCACTAAAAATATTCCGATGAGCGGCGCAATGATGGCGACAATTGAACCCGCAATCAATGCGCGCGACATGAATCCGTATGTGAAAATTTCCGGCATTAATGACCCCCATGATCTTTTTCAGGTTGTTGATGGTAAACGATGGTTTGATCAAGGCACGCCACATGCATGACGTTAGCGGCGATTTGGTTGACTTCGTGCGACACCAAAACGACAGTGAGGTTGAGATCCTGATTCATTTTTTGCAGGAAATCGTAAAATTCCCGTCGACTTTTTTTGTCAATACCGGTGGTTGGTTCGTCGAGGAAAACGATTTCCGGATCGGAGGCGAGGGCGCGGGCGATGAAAACACGTTGTTGCTGTCCGCCCGACAACGCGCTGATTTGCTGTTTGGCGAATTGTCCCATCTGAACTTGGTTTAGTGCTTCGGCAGCTTTAATTCGATCGCTTTCCGTTGGATTTTTGAATAAACCGATGCGGCCGTAACGTCCCATCAACACAACTTCTTCGACGGTGACCGGAAAATTATGATCGAAATTCGTGACTTTTTGTGGCACGTAGGCTATCCGCGACCAATCCTTGAATTCGGCGAGCGGCGTGCCGAACAACTTAATTTGACCTTTCTGGATCGGCAACAATCCCAGGATTAGTTTTAATAAAGTACTTTTTCCCGAACCATTTTCGCCGGTGATTACGAGATAATCGCCGACGTGGATGTTTAGGTTTACGTTTTTCAGGATCGGCGCTTTGTCGTAGGAAAACGACAGGTCGGTGATTTCGATGATGTTGTGTTTGTGATCAACTATCATTTGCACTCCAATGCGGTTCGTAAATTCGTTAAATTCGCGCGCATGGCTTCGAAATAATCCTGGTTTTCCGGATTTTCAATTGGCGACAGGAGCAGTGTTTTCGCGCCGATTTCGCGGGCGAGCGTTTCGGCGAGTTTCGGCGATACATTTTCCTCGAAAAAGACGTAAGTGATGTGTTTTTGCTTCGCTTCTTCGGCGAGTTTCGATAAAGTTTTCGCCGACGGTTCGGAATCTGGCGACAAACCGGCGATGCCGTTTTGCGTCAAATTATATTGTTGGGCGAGATACGCGAACGCCGAATGCGCGGTGTAAAAATCCCGCGTCGCGCAATTTGCGAGTCCCGCGCGATAATCCGCGTCGAGTTTGCCGAGTTCCGCAATCAAACGTTTCGCGTTTTGGCGGTATTTGGCGGAGTTCGCGTCGTCAATCTCGGAGAGTTTGGCGGCGATTTTCTCGACCATTTGTTTGGCGAGTATCGGCGACAACCAAACGTGCGGGTCGGCGTCGTGATTATCCTCCGTGTCCTTAATTGTCATGAGATTTTCGCCCAAAAACACATAGTTTTCGTAATTTTTCCTAATATTTTCCGAATATGCCTCGAACCTGTCGCCGATTATAAAGAAAACTTTTGCTTTCTCGATCGCCATCATTTGCGACGGCGTCGGTTCGTAATCGTGCGGTTCGACGCCCGCCGGCGTGAGGTTTTCGACTTTCCATTCATCGCCGGCGATTTCTGACGCAAAATAATACACAGGATAAAACGAAGCCATAATCGTCGGTTTTTTGTCATTCGAACCCGTCCCGTGCCATAAAAAGAGAATAGCTGCGACAACCAGCACCGCCGCCAACCCAACTAATAATTTCACTTTAACTTTCGAAAACATTATGTTAAGCAGTTTACCACGCGATTTTCCTTAATGCAAATTATTTGCAATAAGGAATTTGTAATGCAAAATGATTTTATCATTGGCACTCTTGACCCGCGAGTGCTAGCGGGGTATAATGGGTGGGTTATGAGCGAAAAACGTGATTATTATGAAGTTTTAGGCGTCAAAAAGGGCGCGAGTGATGATGAGATTAAAAAGGCTTTTCGGAAATTGGCGGTGCAACATCACCCCGACAAGGGCGGCGATGAGGCGAAGTTTAAGGAAATCAACGAAGCTTATGAAGTGCTAAAAGACAGTAAAAAACGCCAACGTTACGACCAATTCGGTCACGCCGGTGTGGGCGGGGCGAGCGGCGGCGGATCATACGGCGGCAATCCGTTCGGCGGATTCAGCGGCGGCGGGCAGAATATTCATTTCGATTTCGGGGGCGGGGATTTTGGCGATTTGGGCGATATTTTCTCGTCATTTTTTGGTGGCGGGTCGTCGAATCGGCGCGGCGGGTCGACGGGTGCGGGTCGCGGGCGTGATATTGAAACTGCGATCAATTTGACGTTCGAGGAAGCGGTTTTCGGTGTGGAAAAGAAAATCGCCCTGAACCTCGACGTGTTGTGCAATCATTGCAAGGGTTCGAGTGCCGAACCGGGTTTTAGTATGAAAACTTGCGAGACGTGCAAAGGTTCGGGTCAGGAAGTGCGCGTGATTAATTCGTTATTCGGTCCGATCCAGCAGGCGCAAACTTGCCATGCTTGTCACGGGCGCGGTAAAACTCCGGAAAAATCGTGCATCGAATGTGTCGGCAAGGGAGTAAAGCGCGAGAAACAGGAAATCAATGTTAAAATTCCGGCGGGTGTTGATGAGGGTTCGACAATTCGTTTGAGCGGTCGCGGTGAAGCGGTCGCGGGCGGTGTGACGGGCGATTTGTTTGTCATCATTCATGTCGCGCCGCACAAAAAGTTCACCCGCGAGGGCGATTTAATTCTGTCGGAAGAAAGTATTTCGATGGTTGATGCCGCGCTCGGCACGGAGTTGGAGGTCGAAACTATTGATGGCAGCCTAACTATGAAAATTCCCGCCGGCACACAATCTGGTACGGATTTCAAATTGTCCGGTCACGGTGTGCCGCATTTGCGTGGGAACGGTCGCGGCGCGCAAATTATCACGGTCAATGTCGAAACACCGACCAACCTAAATCGACGACAACGCGAGATTTTGGAACAATTTCAGGATGCAAAAAATTCGCGATTTTTCGGATAGATTATGATATACTAGACACGACATCATGCTTAATTTGATTTTGTTTTTACAGCTTTTTGCGCGCGCCGGCGGCGGCGGGTCAGGTGGCGGTAGCGGAGGCGGTGGAGGTGGAGTAGGCACATTATTCATGTTACTCGGTTATGTGCCGATGCATTTGTTGGGGCGCGCGTTTCGTCGGCGCAAGAATTATCATAAAAACGATAAGGGTTGGTGGCAAGGGATGCAGGTTTTAACTTGGATTATTGGGCTGATATTTACGGTTGTGTTGGTGATGATTGCCATCATAACGATTTATCCTTGGTTCATAATTTCTGCGGGTGGCGCGATTGCTGGTACGTGTGCGGGACTTTATAACTTGTTCGGGAAAATTAAACGCAGCAAACGCGAGGAAGAAGAATTAAAAAAGGCGGGTTGGGACGAAATAACTTTAACCGACGGTGCAAAACGAGTTTTTATGGCGTATCAAAATGATTGGAGTCACGGCAATGTCGCGTCCATGGCGAACTATCTTACGCCGCGATATTACGAACACGCAAAACTCATGATGATGGCATTGGAACAAATGAAGCGCGCCAACGACATGTCAAATGTTATTATTGAAGAAGCTTTAATTGTGTCGGTCGACGACCAAATTGATGATTCAAAAGACACGTTCGTCGTCGGTTTCACGGCGAAGGCGCAAGATCGAATTGTCGATGTTTCTGTTGATTATCAAACTCTATATACAGATAAGTCGGAATTTGTGGAATATTGGAAATTTCAACGTACGGAAAAGGGTTTTATGTTGGACGGGATTCAACCGACGACCGCCAATGAATGGTCGCGCAATCCGACGCTCGAAAGTTTCGCGGCGCAAAACGGAATGTATTTTTCACTTGATTGGGGTTGGTTATTGTTGCCGCGCCGCGGTCAATTATTTTCGGGCGGTGCGTTTGGAAAATCTGATATAAATAATCATTGCATTGGTTTGATTCAGGGAACTTATGATAAAATTTTGACGCAAATTTACACTTATTCGCAAAATCCAGAATATGCCAACACGTATTTGATTGCACAAGCGACTCTGCCGAAAAGTTACGGCGATATTGTAGTCCGTCAACGCACGGGAATATGGCAGTCTAAGATAAAAGGTCTGCACGAAGTTTCAACGGAATGGGGTGATTTTAATAAATTATATCGCGTATTCGCGACCAGCCCAGAGCAAGCGACAAGCCTCGAACTCCTGAGCCCGAAATTTATGGAGCAGTTGACGTCAGTTCCATTTGAAATTAATATCGAAGTTGTCGATAATGTAGTGTATATTTACACACCGCTCGGCGGATTGTTTAGAAAAAAACCAAATGATGCGCAGTTCCAGAGTTATGACATGGAACAAAAGTATCGGACGATGCTGTGGGCGTTGCAATCCGCGTTTAAGGAAATGAAAATGTAGTTTTGTTCGAGTCGATTTTGTGTTACAATTTATAAATGGAAGACATAATAAAATTAGTTGAAAATTATCGCGCGCCGCGAGAGGCGGTCGAGGTGGTAAAAAATATGAAAATCGCCCTGATTATTGGGATCACGGGGGCGGGTAAAAATGCGGTACAGGATAAATTAGTGGAATTTTCGGATGATTACGCCGAAATCGTGACGACGATTCCGCGGCTCCCTCGTCCGCACGAACGAAACGGGGTGAATTATTATTTTATTAACGATGATCAGGTGCGGGAAAATTTGCTCAATCACAAATATTTCGAGGCGAAAATTGTACACGAACGGGTTTATGGAACGACGACCGCGGAGTTAGAGCGGATTGCGGCGCAACATAAAATCGCACTCGCGGATGTTGATGTGCAGGGGGTTGATGAATATCATGCGGCGAATAGTGATAATTTGACGGCGATTTTCCTGATCCCGCCGGATTATCAAACGTGGCGCGAGCGATTGTTTGGACGCGTTAAATTTGACGATGACGAAATCGCGCGGCGTATGCGATCGGCGATTATGGAAATTCAACACGCATTAAATCGCAATTATTATCATTTTGTCATCAATGACGATTTGGACGAAACCGCAAAACTCGCCGATAAAATCATTCACGGCGAGTTTTTGGATTACAACGACACGGCGGCGCGCGGTGTGGCGCGGGAGTTGTTGGACGAGATTATTTCTCTGTCCAACGCTTCTGCGACTCTTTGATAACTTTTTTCGCTTCGTCGATATCGCCGAAATGGTCAACGACGGTCGAACCGGGTTTCTTTAGATCTTTGTAATGATTAAAATGATACTCAATTTGTTTCAGAATTTGTGCGGGGACGTCCGCCAAAGTTTTAATCGCATCGCCGGTTTCGCGGTCGTCCGCGGGGACAACAATGATTTTATCGTCGACCTCGCCATCGTCGGTGAATTTCATAACGCCCAACACGCGTGCTTTCAGAAAAATATTCATCGGCAACGGATCACCCAAAATTAAAACATCCAATTCGTCGCCGTCCTCATCCAAAGTTTGCGGGATAAAACCATAATTGGTTGGTTTCGCGCTGGTGGCTTTCGGGTCGATGCGATCGAGCATCATCACCCCCAAATCGCGCCGCCATTCAATTTTATTATTCGAACCTTTGGTAATTTCGACCACGACATTAATTTCGCCGCCATCGACATCGCCCGCGTCCAAAACTTGATTCCAATCCATTTTTCCTCCTATTTAATTAACCGTAATATTCTATTATAAAAAAATAAAAAGGTCAACCTATTGACTTTCGAAAAGTATTGTGTATACTGGGGTGGTAACTAATTAAACTCGATGAGAGAGGGGGTTTGTATGCGGGGGTTAGATATTAAGCGAGGTGTTAGCGGTTGGCTAAAAAGCCTACTGGCGATACCGATTTTATTGGTTGCTGGTTTTGCAATGCTGGCAATTTCGGGCGAAACAAAAATTCAGGCGGTAGCGGATTGGAACGCGGGCAGTATTGTCAAGCCAAGCGGTTTTGGTGATACGACGCTACCAGATACGATAACAATGAATATGGACTTCTGGGATCACACCTGGAATGAGACTGCTTTTGCCCCTGGCAACTGTGGCGGATCTGACACTAGCACTAGCACTGCAACAACGGGGCTAGTGAAAAATGAACTCAACGTGGACGGGTTTCCAGTACATAACGTTGCGAGTGGCACCAGATGCAAGATTGCTAGCACTAGCAATTTGCAAAATGATTGGTATGGTGGCGGCGTAAGATCTGGGTCTAGCTACTATTCGTATCCGTTGGTATTAACAAGAGGCGCAGGCGATGTCTACTCATTTAACAGCACTTCGTTTTTCCCATTGAACAATAAAGCGCTGGGTAATCCTATTAAAGATCAGTGCCAGAGTGGTAGCAATTATCAGTATTGTAATGGTGCGACCGCCAACTACACTACCAATAACTTTGGGTTTGCTGGGCGATTGGAGACGCAGTTTGATTTAGCCGCAGATAGAACAGGAAACTTGTCTTTTGATTTTACTGGCGACGACGACGTTTGGGTGTTCATTGATGGCAAACTTGTTCTCGACATCGGTGGTATCCATGGCGGGGTTAACGGCAGTTTTATAATCGACAAAGACGGTAAGGTGTTAGTTAATGGTTCTACCACTGCTTTGATGACATTAAGCAACGGTGTACATGATTTTAGTTTCTTCATTGCGGAACGCAACCCGACTGGTTCTAACTTCAAGATGACAACGAAACTCCTGACGCCGAAATTGGCGGTCAAGAAAAATTCGAAAGTTAATGGTGAAGTGGTGACGTATACGGTTCGTGTTGATGATGAAACTGGTTCGCCGACAAATGCGCCGACCATTACGAAATTCGCGGATTGGATGAACTATACCAATCAACTCAAGTCGCAAGGTGAGTGGGCAGAATTCAATAAAACGTATAATAGCGGTATTTTGAATGGTGCGAAAATTAGCACGATTCAATATAAGATTTGCAATAAGGATAATGTTTGTGGCGCAACCCAAACCGCGACAATCAATTCCTCGTACGAGATCGCCGGCGGCGGTATTCAAATGATTGCTGGCGGTTACGTTGAATTTACTTACGCGGTTGATTTCACGGGTGCTACGATTCCAGTAAACGAAGATACTATTTTCAACAAAGTCTTTGTTTACGGTGGCATTCAACAGGGCGGCAACACAGTTGGTTCGTTCTCTGAAGCATCTGCAGTTGAAACTATCCTGTCTGATGTCGAGGTTGCGAAGAAGGTCGCATTGCAGATTAACGGTTGTGACATGTCGCATTTGGGTCTATGTGCTTTCGACGATGCGGTCGAAGCTGAATATGATCAAACTGCGATTTTCAAAATCGTTGCGACCAACAATGGCGCAGCAGAGGCGATCAATATGCCGATCAACGACGAGATCACCCAGACGTTTACTACGCCGCTAAGCGGAACAATGCACGATGTAAACGGGCAGCCGATGGAGTCGTTGCCGCCAAACATTACGCTTGGTAGTGTTGGCGAATCGAATAATACTGTGACATATTATTATGTCACCCAGCCCATTAAGAGTTTAGGTGAATTCACCAATACATTCAAAGTTTTCAGCCAAAATAAAGTCAGCGGCAGTAAAGTTTGGCACGGTGATTCCGCCACGGTCAGCGCCAAATCGTTCGGAAATCTGGAGGTCAAATATCATTATAGCAGTGGCGAGAATGATGGTCAATTAGTCTGTACCAAGGATGATTTTGGCAACATATTGGTTGGCACGCCGGTTACTATAGTGCTTGATTATGAGTTTAGCGGTTGTGCTGCCACACTCGCACCCGGTTATTCGTCGATGGGTAGCACTACCACAGCCAACCCGATAACTATCGCTCAGGGCGGCAACGCAGTCGTTGTGCTCTTGCCGGCTATCGAATATACCGTAGTTTATAACCCAGGATCGCACGGAACATGGAAAGTTGAAGACGAAACATATAGTAAACAGTATTATCATGTTTCAACCCCTGGTTTTGCGGGTGATACCGATACTCAACACGATCCAGGCTATACGTTCGATGGCTGGAGTCCGACGGTGGGTACAACTGTAACTGGGGACGCTATTTATACAGCACAGTGGAAGGCGATTGATTACACAGTTACCTATGACGCAAATGGCGGCACTGATGCCCCGACTGATAGCAAAAAATATAATGTTGGCAACACCGTGACAGTCGCTAGCGATGTGCCGACGAGAAAAGGTTACACATTTGAGAGTTGGAAATATGATGAATCGACGACCTATACGGCTGACGATACTTTCACTATGCCAGCAGCTGATGTAACGCTTGTTGCGCAATGGGAAGCGATTGATTACCATGTGAAATACGTGTATTCCGAAGAGGGTGAGTGCATGATTCCGTCAGGTGCACTGGAACTTCTTCCGACTGGCGATACAATCTATCATATTGGCCAAACCGTTTATGTGGCTGAAGCTCTGAAATTGTCTGGGTATACATTCAGCGGTTGGAATGGAGGCTCTTTCATCATAGAAAGTGATACTACAATTACGGGTTGCTGGAAAGCTAACACAAATACACCGTATACAGTTCAATATTACTATCAAAATGCTGATAATGGAACGTATCCAAGCACGCCATATAATACAGAGAGTAGAAGTGGGATAACAGATACCGAAGTGGATATTACAAGTTCATATACCCCACCAACCATCGCGAACTATGTTTTTGATAGCGAGGCTGCGAATGTCTTGAAAGGCAATATCACTGGTGATGGTTCGACGGTTCTGAAGGTTTACTTCAAGATACAGTTTACCGTATCGTACAAACGGGGTGCGCATAGCACAATTACTGAAACAACCACGCCTGAATTAGATCGCGGTGTGATTACTCCTCCTGCGCCGAACACAACATGTGATGCTGGTTATCACTTTGATAATTGGAATCCAACACGTGTTGCGATTGTTACCGAGAGCGTAGATTACTATGCAAATTGTGCGGCGAATACGAATACGCCATACGAAGTCGAATTCTATTTCCAAGATGCGGATGGTTATTACAAGTTGACTCAAACCAGTAATCGAACTGGCACGACCGATGAAGAGGCATCTACAACAACAGGAGATAGAACCCCGCCAACAACAGATTATGTCTACGTTCCGTCAATGTCTACGGAATCAGGTACCATAACCGCTGGAGAAGAAAAACTAGTTTTGACAGCTTACTTCAAGTTGCAATTGACGGTTACTTATGCGCCAAACGAACATGGTGACTTCGAGACAGATGTTCATAGCGGTCTTGATTATGGTACTGATACACCAACGTTTCGAGATGAAGTAGTCAACTGTAAATTAGGTTATAAATTTGATGGTTGGAGTCCTGCCGTGGCAGAGATAGTAACAAAGAATGTCACTTACACTGCAAATTGTGTGAAAGATAATGACCAAACCAAAGATATCAGTTACACGGTTGAGTACTATAAGAACGGCGTATTAGCCAACACGGAAACGGTAGTTAGTACAGTTTGGGTGCTGGCTGATGATACTATGACGGTCAATGTTGGCGGTATCAATACAACCAATAAATACGGCGCAGGTTATGAGTTCTCTAAAACCGATCCGGCGGAAATCCCGACAGTTATCGAAAACGGCGGTGTGATCAAAGTTTATTACACAGCGATCGTTACGCCACCAATCCCGCCGGTGACCCCGCGTCCGTTCACGTTCACCACCCCGATAATCGATTTTGGACCGGTTGAAGAAGTGGTCGTGCCCGATGATGAGGGCGAGGTTCTCGGCGAGACCACCAAGAAGGAAACTCCAGAGGGCGAAGTATTGGGTGAGGAAGATGGGGGCGCGTGGGCGTTGCTTAACCTGTTGCTCACCATCGGTACGGTTATCGCCAGCATAGTTCTGATCGTTCTCTACTATGTCGGTCGGAAGGATAACGACGACGAAGAAGTGCATCGCAACGGCGTCATCCGCGTACTAAGTTTGATCCCGGCAGTTGGGGCGGTCATCGCCTTCATTCTGACGGAGGATTGGACATTGCCGATGATTTGGATCGATCGATGGACGCTATTGATGGTTATAATCGCAATCGTACAAATCGCGGTCGTAATATTGGCACGCCGCCGAACCGATGATAGAGAACAAGAAGAAGAAAAAGCCAAAGCATAAAAACACATTTAACGCGTCGTTTGTGATAAAAAGTTGCAATCGGCGCGTTTTTTGATATAATTTAATTAGGTTATGGCAACAAAAAAACCAAAAAAGACCAAAAAAGCGCCGCAAAGTGCGCCGCGTCAACCCAAAAAATCTTTTTGGCATATTTCCAAATTGATTTTTATACCGCATCGTCACAATAATTACCACCCGCATTTTATTCGACATTACGGTTTGATTATTTTGGCGATATTTGTGATTTTGGTGAACGTCGGTTATTCTGTGTTGCATAATAATCAGATTTTGGGCGATCAGATGTTGATCACAGACGCGCAATTATTAGCATCGACGAATAATCAACGCGAGCAAGGCGGACTAAAACCTCTGCAACTAAATTCAGAGTTAGCGCGCGCCGCCGAGGAAAAAGCCAAAGACATGTTGAATAAGGGTTATTGGTCGCACGATGCGCCGGATGGGACGACGCCGTGGCACTGGATAGAGTCGAGCGGTTATAAATATTCATACGCGGGCGAGAATTTGGCACGCGGTTTCACGACGGTTGATGGTATTATGCGCGCATGGTTGGATTCGCCATCGCACCGCGAAAATGTTTTGAACGCCAATTATACAGAAGTCGGTTTTGCGGCGATCCCGGGCGAAATGAGCGGCAAAAAAACCACGCTCGTCGTGGCAATGTACGGACAGCCAAAACGCGTCGGCACGGTCGCCGGCACAACGACGCACGAGGGCAAATTGGAACAGGACACTTGGACGACACACCTCAAGCGCGGCGTACAGTCACTGACGCCATCGCTGATTTTTGTGTTGATCGTTCTCGGTATCGCGGCATCGATCGCAGTGTTGACGCATTACATGCATTGGAAATTATCGCCGAAATGGGCGCGCACTTTGCGATTGCATCACACGCTGGTCAAGATTTGCTTCATCGCCTTTCTGGCGATCGGCTCGATTCTGTCGTACGGCGGCGGAATGATCTAAAACTGCTTCAAAAAGTTGGTTTTGAACGTTGTGGCGGTTTTTTGTTCGGCGGCGAACTTTTCTTCCGCCAGCCTCAGGATTTTTTTGATCAATTCGACATTGGAAATGCCGGCGCGCGCCCAGTTGTGCACGTACAAACTGCCGGGCAGGGGGTTGATTTCATTGAAATACACCACGCCGGTTTTTTCATCGATCAGCATATCGATCCGCGCGATGCCGGATAGACCGCTGGCGTGATACATAGCGGTCGCCAAATTTTGCGCTGCGACGGACAGTTTGGCGGGCAATTTCGCGGGGATTTCGGAATAACCCTGCGCACCCAACTTACCATTTTTACCGCCGCCAGCTTTGCTGTTTTTGCCTTTCTTTCCGCCGTTCATGTATTTCGTATCGAAATCGAAAAACTCGCCGCGATTTAGTGGCCGTTCCAGCAGCCCGGTCGTCAATTCGTCGTTGCCAATGATCGGCAAAGTCACCTCGATCAAGTTTTCGACGCCCTCTTCGACCAGAATCTGCGTATCATAATGTGCGGCGACCTCTAACGCGTTTTCAAGTTCGGATTTTTTGCTGACTTTCGTAATGCCGATCGATGATCCCAAATGCGGCGGTTTCACGAATAGGGGATATTTCAAACCCTCGTTAATTTCTTTGATTACTGCCGCCGGATTGGTTTCAAAATTTCGACGCGAAAAATACAAAAATTTTGGTGTTGCGATTCCATTTTGCATGGCGATAATTTTTGACAAGATTTTATTCATCGCGATGACCGACGCTTCCATATCGCAACCGGCAAACGGCACATTCGCCATACGGAGTAGCCCCATGAGCGAACCGTCTTCGCCGAATGCGCCGTGTGTGGCGGGGAAAACAATGTCGATTTTAGTATATTGCACGCCCAGTTTCGTACCTTTAATAATTGTCAAACCCTCGTTAACGTTGAGTTCAATGGCGTTGCGTCGTTTCATGGCGTGCGCCAGTTTCTTTTCATTTTGATAAGTTTCGATGCGTGCGAATTCGTCGCCCGTCCACCACCTGCCGGTTTTGTCGATATAAATCGGGACGACTTTATATCCTAATAATTTTAGCGGTTCGATGATGCTCGAAATCGCCGTGATGATTGACACGTCGTGTTCCGGCGCGCGGCTGCCGAAAACGACCGCTACAGTTTTTTTAGTACTCATTCTACGAAATCTCCTTTCCTTCGTTAATATTTCGTTCATGCATAATTATCCGTCCAATCATTTTGCATCAAAACTAAATCGCCGACCGCCACGAATTTATCTAAATTCTGATAAAATTTCAGTGGATTATCCTCGATCAGGAGTTCACCGGCGAATTTATGTTTCTTTAATCCCTCGATAATGAAATCTGTCACAGAGTTTTGCATCAAAACGATCACATCAAAAGTATCCGCCAGCATTTTGCCGATTTCGACATGAATTTGGCGCGTTTTGTCGCCCTGTTCCACCAAACCCGGCGTCACGTAAATTTTGCGTTTGAACCCGTCCAATTCGCGCACTAAATTCACACCCACGGTCACACCCATTAAATTCCCGTTATAAGTATCATCGATCACGATCGCGCCATTCACGATTACTGGTTGCATGCGATGTTCAAATGGAATCAGGTCCTTCAATCCCTTTTCGATTTTGACCGCCGACATGCCGAATTTTTCCGCCAAATCCACCGCCGCGGCGACGATGCCGATATTGTGCCGCCCAATGAGTTGCGATGTGATTTTGTATTTTCCCAGTGTAAATTTCGTCTGCAGCGGTTCAATTTCGACCTTTTTGACCGTTTCGTGCGCCAAACCATCGACAGAGTACAGAATACTGGATTTATTGTCTTCCTTGCGCAAAATGTCGTTATCGCCATTCAAATATAGCGGTTTTTTACCCAAAAAATCGCGCAATTCAAACAAAGTTTTCACGATATTTTGCAAATTTCCGAACGTGGCGAGATGCGCTTCGCTAACGCCAGTAATGAAACCAATATCCGGACCGACCAAATCGCACATTTTTGTGATGTCGCCCGCACGAAATTCACCCATTTCGATGATTAAAATATCCTCGTCGCCATTTAGTTTATCGACGAATTTTGCGATGCCGAGCGGTTGATTAATATTGCCGGGTGTGGCGGCGACTTTTTTGCCGGCGGACAATACAATCCGCAAAACTTCTTTCGCGGTGGTTTTGCCGTAACTGCCGACCACGGCGATTTTGGCGGCGGGATGTGCGGCTAGTTTTGCTTTTGCGCGCGCCAAAATTTTCTTTTCCGCCGGTTTTTGGATCAGATATTTCGATATCACGAGCGGCACAATAATGACATAGGGCGTGACGAGCGGCAGGATCAGGAGCAGCACGAGCGCCAAAACATTTGCCCAAATCGCTTCTGAAAACCACACCAAACAAAAAATCCCCGCGGCATATAGCATCGTGAAAATCACCAACATCAAATCGAGCAACCGAATTTTTTTAGTTTTCACTAAACTTTGACGCTTAATAACGGTGCGAAAATTCTTGACGCGGTGCAACCACTTCAAATATTCCTTAACATCATATTCAGTTTGCTGCAGCATGTACAACAACACCTCGCCGTAATCGGGTTTAATTGTGAATCGCGACAAATATTTTTTGGTCATAGAAAATCCTTTATTAATTTTATAACTTCATCGGGTTTTTCGAGATATACATTATGATCCGCATCGGCGACGATTTCAACGCGCGAATTTGGAATTTTGCGAAAAATTTCGACATCGGACAGCGGGGTGGTCGTGTCGTTTTCGCCCCAAATTATTAAAACATCGCCGCGAATTCGTTCGATTTGCGCGGATTTGTCCTCTGTGACAGTGAGCTTTAGGATCTCCCGCATCATCGGCGAAGCAGCGCGATAATCATCCGAACCGAAACGACGAATAATGAGTTTCTGCACCGGTTTAACTTTTTTCGCCCAACCAAAGATTTTCTTGCTGATTGATTGGAGCGGCTTATTTTCCTTATGCCGGACCCCCGCGGCGTCCATAAAGATGATTTTATCAACTTTTTGGTTACCGGAATCCAACATGTCAATAATCACGCGTCCGCCGAACGAATGTCCCAAAATCCCGTGCAGTTTTGACACCCCGATCTTTCCCAAAAATTTTTCGATAAATTTCGCGTAATCGGCGACTTTCCATGCGCTCGATGGCTCGTCGCTTTTCCCAAATCCCGGCAAATCCACTGCAATCACGCGGAATTTTTTGGACAGATCACCAATAATCCGCCCCCACATCGCCGTATTTGACCCCCAACCGTGCAAAATCAACAAAATTTTACCCGTTCCCGCATCAATATAATTCGTCATTATTCCATCGACCAAGATTTGTTTCATCGCTAATTATTTTACCATACATCAGCATAAACACCAACGCGCCATTACAGGGGTAGAGTATTGACACGGAAGGTAAAGTGTGGTACAATGGTAAGATGACTAGGAATTACACCAACAAAACCAGCATCGAAGCCCGCGTATTGCGCGCCAGGCGTTCCGGTATTAATTTGGAACATCTCCGCGAGGATAAGGAAGCGTCGCTGAAAAAAATGGCGGAAATGGGCTTGCCGATGTCGCGACGGTGTACGGCATTGATCGCGGAAGTAGTCGAGAACCCAAACCAATATCTCGACCAATTAGAATCGGATATTGTTGTCTGTACACTGATTCCGACCGACCCGATGCAAAAACGGATTAGGCGAAGCGGCCTAAAAAGAGAAGAAGTTCCGGGATACTTGCTGGGTCACCTGTCGAGCGGCAGCGCCACGGAACGCGACAAAGTTATACTCTCGCGATATTCCGAGGTCGCAGTGTCGGGTATGTTAGTTGTCAGCCAAAATGGCAAAAAAATGCTGGCGGAATTGGCGCAGGGCGGATTAGTAAAAGTCAAAAACGACAAAATGGGATCCCGCAGCGTGAAAGATCTAAACGGCACGCCGCCCGATGAATGGCGTTGGTCTCTGGACGACAAGCAGCTGCGGGCCGCTATGACAGAGGCCGTTCAATGCATTCCGCATACCAACGGGCGGATTTCTTATGGTGATCAGGAAACAACCGATCGAAATGGCATGTACATTAAACACCAGGGCGAACGTTTACAGTACGAGAGCGGTCCGCACTATCAGCCCGGTTATTATGAGGTGATGATTACAGTGCAACAGAACGGCGACGATAAAATTTATCAACCGATTTTTAACGATTATAAAGACATAGACGCCTATGCGGTGATACCAGAGTTGGAGAATCGGTCGAAGAGTTGATACTTGTCATTCCGAGCACGGTCGAGGAATCTCGTTGCTGTCGGGCTAAAGATCCCTCGGCTTCGCTCGGGATGACAATATCAGAGGTAGGGTATTGACACGGGAAACAAAGTGTGATATAATGGCAGGATATGAGTGAAAAGAAAACTTGTTTTCTTTTCCGAATAGACGCCCCATTACATGGGTGCGAAGCAACCATATAAATGGTAAGATAGAGGCTTATAATTCATGAAAGTTAACTTGGATCGAGGTAACAAGAATAAATATCGCGCATCGCGGTCGTTTTCGATTCGGTCGGCGAACGGCGAGTGGTGCAAGTATGTTTCATTAGATGAATGCGCGACCGCCGAACGCGCGAAGTTTGTTGAGGACGTCAGACAGCGCGAAAGGGTTGATGGGGGGGGGTTCTTTGCGGATATCGGCGATGCGGGACAGCAAGACATTTTTGATAATTTAGTGGCGATACCGTTGACCGACGGTTGCAACGGTCGATGCAAATTTTGTTCTGTATGCGCAAAACCCGGAATTAGAAAGCAAATGACGTACAATTCTGCTCTTTGGATTATCCAACAATTTACCGAAAAATCTCGGCAAACGGATATGCAAAAATCGCAACTTCTCCTCTATTACGATACCGATCCGCTCGACTGGGAGGAAGTCGACGAGTCCGGGCAAACGGTGCACGATTTTTACAAACTATCGAGGATGATTTCACAAAAACATCGCACGACGAAAACCGCGGGCGTGACACACGTGCCGCCGCATGGGGTCAAGGGTCTTCTGAACCAGATGTCTGATGAAATAGTTGTTGCCGCTAATTCTCCTGGCATCAACGCGTACCCGCTTAATGTTAGTATCTCTGAGGATAATGACGATATGATCGCGGTTTTTCGACGCGATTTGATTGAGGAGGTGATCCGGAAACTGGACGATCCCGAATGTGATA
>WRGU01000044.1 GCA_009787015.1 Candidatus Saccharimonadota bacterium
TCATCCTCATCCTCAAGGCCATTGTCGCCTATTCTGACGACGATTGTAATGTTTTTTGATGTTAAGAGTCCATACGCAGTTTTATGATCTTTAATTTCTTCTGTAACGATGACGTTGTATTCGTGATTATCGATATATTTTTGCACTTCTTTAACATTATCAATACGTAAATCGACGCCATCACTGTCATAATACGCGTGTTTGCCGACCATGTACAGGTCGATATGAACCGAATCGCCTTTATCGAGATATTCCATCATACTTTCAACAGTATCTCGAATTATCTGCTCGATAGTAGTATATCTCAATGAAATACGCGAGATTTGGTCTAATAATTTGCTATTTAATAGGTGCGGGCTAAATTTGCGATCGATAAATTTCATCGAATATGTAACGATAATCGCCGTGAGCATTGCGAGCAGAACCGCCAAGATAGTGGATTCTACGACAGTCACGCGAATAAATTGCTCTAATACATTCTGCGCCAGAAAATAAGCCAGTCCATGGGTGACAACCAAGGTAAGCAACACAACCATTCGCGTAAACAATAATCGCGCATAGAAGAGACGATAATGGCGCGTGGACATGTAAACAAAGAAGGCAAATATACTGGCACCAATCGGACCCACCCAAATCAGTATGTAATTTCCAAATAACGGCAATAGTAGGTTGAATAATGCACCAATTGAAATACCGAACACGTACGACAACAATATGTATAATCGTCGCCTTTTTTCCACCGCGTTGGTACTCTTTAATAGCGACCCCGTCAAAATCGCGATTGACGTGATGGTATACAATGCAAAATACAGGACATAGACCGCGTAAACCGTCAATCCGAGATCTATCGTATTAGGTTCGCCGATATTAACATTAACCAACATAGTGTGCGAGAAAAACACCAACCAAAGCGACAACAACAGAAACGGTACGGAGGATACTATACAAAGCACCTTATGGTGTTTATAATGAGTAATATACGAAGAAAATATCAGTGCCGACCAAGCAATACCCGCCGCGGCAATATAATATACCTGAGCGGAAACGTGCGTCGAAACGACGTCCTTGCTGATCAAAAATATACTCAAACCGATGGACCATGTTGCGCAGGTCAAGGTGATCATCAGAAAACTGACGCTCTTATTGATGTTGTCGGATTTGGCAAACATTAACACCGCTTGCGACAAAATCATTATTGCAGAAATCCACAATACTAGGTTTTCTAACATGCTAGTGTTATTTTACTACGAAACGCACAAAAAATCCAGTCCCCCATGTCATCCCGAGCAAAGCCGAGGGATCTTCACTCTGCCATATACAAAGATTTCTCGACTACGCTCGAAATGACATCAAATCTCATTAATTCAGCGGTTTGCGAATTTTATAAACTGTACAGACTTTATTAGGCGCCGGATAGACGTCCACTGTATTATCCATGATTGGCACACCCGATTCCTCGATAATGTCTATCGTTTCTTGTTGGTTGCGGAACTTGACTAGCGGCCATTGAATGACACCTTCGGTAAAGTCACGTTGCGGATGTTCAACATTATAACTATCGAAAATGAAAACTCCGCCCGGCGCCAATAGGTCGAAAACGCGCTTGAGATACAACGCAGCGGCTTTTGGCGGCAAATATTCGACGAACCCGCACGATTCGATGCGATCATAAAAATTCGTTTTAATACCACTAAAACTAATGACTGGACGCTTACGAAACAGCAACGACGCCAAAATTGTACGCCCGTGCTGGGGCTTCTGAAAACCTTTTTTGTGCGTTAAATCACGGAACATGTGCTCCGAAATCAGATTATTCTGCCCGCGTGCCTTAGCAATTTTACGTGCATAGCGTAAATTATCGAAGTTAAAATCGACGAGCGTGATCATCGGTTTGTTTTTTGCCGCCTCCGCAGCGCGCAGAACCGGCAAGGCATTGCCGCACGCCAAACTCAACCAATTTTCCTTTTCCCTAACGTTTTCCGCCATTAACATCGTCAAAATATACGACCGCGCGCGAATACCGATGGCATCCTCGAGATTCTGCAAGAATTCTGAAAAAAACGGGTCGAGTTTCTGCCCGCTCTTTAGCCGCGTATTGATCGGATCATACAAAGTTTCCACCGTCGTCGCCAACGCTGACGTATCCAACCACTCTTCAAACGTCGGCGCTTTATTCATTAAATACTCCACCCCCCAGTTATTTTTATCAATCTTCATCGGACGCGGAATTTCGTGCAGCGGCGTCGTAATCCCCTGGCTCTCGCGATATTTGTTTGCTAAATCGGTCGTTAATTCGACATAATCGTCGATTCTCTTTTTGCCATCTACCGTCATAAATTGATCAATGTAATCAACTTGATATTCTTTGACTAACAGTTTATCAGTGCTTGTCATAACCATTATTCCTTTATAAAATTTTATGTGCTACAATATTAGCATGAATAAGCAAAAAAGTATAGCGATTATAGAAGACGACGCTATGATCTCGACCATGTACTGCGTAAAATTCGAGCAAGAGGGGTTCGAAGTCAACGTCGCCGACAACGGAATCTTCGGTGTTGAGATGGTCGCACAGAAGCAACCCGACATCATTTTACTCGACATCAACATGCCCGAAATGAACGGCATCGAGGCGCTAAAACGCATTCGTAAAACCCCGCAAGGAGCAAAAATTCCTGTTGTAGTTTTGACAAACCTCGGCAAACAGGAAGCCTCACAGGAAATCGATCACCTCGACGTCACCGATTACATCATAAAAGCCAACATGACGCCGCGCCAGGTCGTCGAACGCACCAAACGACTTCTCGGCGTTTCCTAATTATTTGATCGTCGCCCGCGCCGCCCGAATCACATTATCCATGAGCGCCACAATCGTCAACGGACCCACACCGCCCTTTTCGGGCGTGATTGTGATGTCGCCCCGCTCCTGCAAATCGTGCGAAACATCACCAACAATTTTACCGTGCTCCGCCGCCGTACCGGCATCAACCACAATCGCACCAATCTTAACATCATCGGATTTTATTAGGTTCGGCACACCCGTCGCCGTCACAATCACATCCGCAGCACGCAACTTTTCGGGCATATTTTCAGTTTTACTATTCAGAACCTCCACATTATAACCGCTATTACGCCACATGCGCGCCAACGGTTTCCCAACTAATCGCCCATTACCGACAATGACGATCTTTTTTCGTTCCAAATCAATATTATACCCCGCCAACAACCAATTGATCGCCATCGGCGTCGCCGGATCGAGAATCGCATTCTCCCCCAAACCGTCGACATCCTTTTTCGGCGTCACGACATTGACGATTTCATCGGTCTGTTCAGGATTTTCGAGCGGCAACTGAACAATAATACCATGCACCGTATCGTCGTTATTTAATTTCGCAATTAAATCCTGCGCGTCGCTTTGCGGAATTTTATGAACCTCAACATCAACCAAAATATCCGCACCGTATTGTTGTTTCAATCGAACGTAGGTATCAATCACCGGATTGTCGACAGTTTGGATAATCGCCAACTTCGGCTTGACGCGGTCATGCTGAATCAGCCCGCGCACCTGATGTGCTTGGCGTTCCTTGATAAAATCAGCGAGTTCGCGACCATTTAATATCCTTGTCATGAGTATAACTATCCCTATTCTACCATTGTATCACACTTATGTAAAAAAGTCAAGTGGTACGCCCGGCAAGATTCGAACTTGCGACCCTTTGGTTCGAAGCCAAATACTCTAATCCACTGAGCTACGGGCGCGTATTTCGACACTCGCGTCACTGAAATGCGATAATTTCTGGTACACCCGACAGGATTTGAACCTACAACCTTTGGTACCGGAAACCAACGCTCTATCCAATTGAGCTACGGGTGCCCGCGGTTGATTCCATGCCGTGGTGAGGCGGGAGGGATTCGAACCCTCGACACCAGGCTTAAGAGGCCCGTGCTCTAACCAACTGAGCTACCGCCCCATACTGGCATGAGAATCATGAAATAGTGTATCACAAAAGTCACGGATTTGGTAGAGGTTTTTTGCGCAGGAGATTTTGCGTAAATATGTTAATTTTCTGGCGCTCTATTGACCCGAGTGCCAAAATTTGGTAAAATGGTAATATTATGACAGATCGACAAGCCAAGATTCTCGCGGCGATCATTGAACAATACGCCGAGCTCGCTGCACCGGTTGGTTCGGTGCTGCTCGCAAAGATTTTTAACGTATCGCCCGCCACGATTCGCGCCGAAATGGCGAAACTCGAGGAAATGGGTTATATCGCGCAACCGCATACTTCCGCCGGACGAATTCCAACGGATCGCGGTTACCGATTGTACGTTAATTCTATAGTGGAAACCGGCGGAATTAATGCGACGGAGAACCGTCATACTCGTGCCATACAGTCACGCGTTGAAACCGGTGGGCGTTCGGACTTTGCTATTAAAACTGCTGTCGATTCATTAGTCGAATTAACGCATAATTTAGGTTTAGCGACGATTGGCGATCAGTTATATTTGAGTGGAATCGGGAATTTGTTCGCCCAGCCGGAATTTGACGACGGTGAACACGTCCGCGATGTGGCGCGATTGCTCGATAATCTCGAACCGTGGTTGAAAGAAGCAGCACCCAATGAAACCCTGAATGTGTTTATTGGCAGCGAGAATCCGATTGGTCGCAACAGCGGTATGTCACTGATAATTTCGCGTTTTCGATCACCTTATTCTGATCGATCATACATTGGCGTTTTGGGTCCGACGCGGCAAAGTTACGCACGTGTGATGTCATTGGTTTCGCAAACCGGTAGAATGTTAGAGAGAGTTTTATGACAACAAAAAAATGCTTGTGTTGCGGAATTGGATCAGTCGACGCACAAAAAGGTAGTTATGATATTTGTTCAGTTTGTGGTTGGGAAGATGACGACGTTGAAGGCGACGAATCAACTTTTTTTGGTGGTGCAAATTTTTTCAGCCTTAACGACCATCTTGAACTTTGGAAATTAACTGGCAAGAAAAATTGGAAACAAGGCGATATTAGGAAATATGAAGATATTGCAAGAGATATTTTTCATGAAGAAAGTACTTACTATAAAGAAGCAAAAAATGGGAAAAACGAAGATGATGCATATAAAAATGCTGTTGAGAAGGTAAAAGACTTGATTGAAAAGGAGGAGAAATGACAAAACCAAAAAAACCTGACGAATTAGAACAGCAAATCGGCGAATTGACCGCGGATTTACAGCGTGTCCGCGCTGATTTTGAAAATTATCGCAAACGCGTGGACAGCGATTTGGAGCGCGCGAAATCGATTGGCGAAAATAAAGCAGTCATGAAAATTTTGCCGTTGATCGACATTTTAGCGAAAGCGATGGCGGATATCCCTATGGAAATTTCCGAAAATACTTGGGTGCTCGGGATCGTCGGGGTGCAAAAAAACTTGGAAAAAATGATGGGTGAAATCAACCTGCAACCGATAAATGTCAAACTTGGCGACGATTTTAATCCTGATCTGCATCACGCGGTGCAATTCGACGAACAGAGCGGCGAACGCGAAATTATCGCCGAAATTTTGCAAAACGGCTACATCTATCAGGGTCAAATCCTGCGCCCGGCGATGGTTAAAGTAACGCGGAAATAAGTTTTGTTAAGCATAATCGCTTGACGTAAGCGTTTTAGCTGCTATAATGGAATTGGTAAGTAATTCCTCCATCGTGGGACTCCGTATGGTTTCTCATAAATAGCGATGGGGGTTTTATCTTTTACGCGATCTCAGAACAAATTTTTTTCTTCGATAATCTTACTTTCGATAATTTTGAAACAGAAAAGTGATTGTGAAATATTTAGATGTCTTACGTTTGGTAAAATCAAAACCCAAGTCGCCGCTTTCGTCCATATAAACGTAAACTTCTTTCATGATGAATATTTTAACACAACAATAATCAAGAAGTGCATTAATTTTAACGCCCGACGATGGTTAAAGTGACGCGAAGATAAACGCGAATTATTCCTAAAAAAGTCTATAAATGTTATACTTGTTGCTATGCGAAAGAAATCGATATCGGAAAGCGCGGAATATCCGGCAAAAGTTGGGCGTTTTTTGTTGCCGTACTGGCGCATGATTTTGTTGTTATTCATCTCTCTCGTCGTGCAAGTTTGGTCGGCATTGCAACTGCCGAACCTGATGGCGGATGTCATCAATGATGGCATCGTCGCCGCGGATCAAGGGGTTGTGGTTCAAACGGGGTTGATGATGCTGGGTATGGCGGCGCTCAATGGTTTGACGATGGTGGTGCAATTTTTCCTGGCGGCAAAAATCGGCAGCGGTTTTGCCCAGGATGTGCGCAACGCTGTATTTAATAAGGTCGAATCGTTTTCGATGGCGGAAATCAATAAATTTTCCACCGCGTCGCTGATCACACGTTCGACCAACGACGTACAGCAACTGCAGCTCGTGTCCACGCTCGTGATGCGCATGGTTTTACAGGCGCCAATTATGGCGGTCGGCGCGATTATTAATGCTTGGCGAACCGCACCAAACATGACGTGGATTATCGGGGTTAGTGTTGCGGCGTTTTTTGTGGTAGTCGTGGTACTGTTGCTCGCGGCGCTGCCAAAATTCAAAATTGTTCAAAAATTGGTCGACAAATTGAATCTTGTATCGCGCGAAAATTTGACCGGACTGCGCATTATTCGCGCGTTTCGCAAGGAAAAATATCAGGAGGAAAAGTTCGAAAAAGCCAACGATGATCTGACGAAAGTGAACCTTTGGATAAATCGCGCCATCAGTTTTGCGCAACCGGCGATGATGCTGATTTTTAACTGTACTATATTATTAATTGTGTGGATCGGTGCGCAGTTTATCATCGCAAACGACCTGGAAATCGGCAGCATGATGGCATTCATGCAATATGCCATGCAGGTTATTTTGTCGTTCTTGTTTTTGGCGGTTTTAATGATCTTCCTCCCCCGTGCGCAAGTTTCCGCCAGCCGCATCAACGAAATTCTACAAACCGAATTGTCGGTCAAGGAATGCAAAAAACCACTCACGCCGGACGAAAGCAAGCGCGGTGTGGTCGAATTTCGCGACGTGACTTTTTCTTATTCCGACGCCGAAGCGCCCATTTTGAACGACATTAATTTTACGGCGATGCCGGGTCAAATCACGGCGTTTATCGGTTCGACCGGTTCGGGAAAATCGACGTTGGTGAACTTGATCCCGCGATTTTACGACGTGTCGTCCGGTCAAGTTTTAGTCGACGGCGTCGATGTTCGCAAACTCGCGAGCGCGGATCTGATCTCTCGTATCGGTTTCATACCGCAAAAGGGCGTGCTATTTTCCGGCAACATTGAATCCAACATCAAATACGGCGCACCGGACATTTCGGAAAAAGACATGCAAAAGGCCGCTACCGTCGCCCAAGCAGACTTTATTAAAACACTGGACGGAGCGTTTTCGCATCATATCGCACAGGGCGGATCAAACGTGTCCGGCGGACAAAAACAACGATTGTCGATCGCGCGCGCGATTGCGAAAAATCCGGAAATTTATGTTTTTGATGATAGTTTTTCGGCATTGGATTACAAAACTGACGCTAAATTGCGCGAAGCCCTGAAGCCCATCACCAAAAATTCGACCGTTTTGATCGTGGCGCAACGTATTTCAACTATCAAACACGCTGAACAAATCATCGTTTTAGAAGAAGGCCGCATCGTCGGTCGCGGCACGCACGGACAACTTTTGGAAAGTTGTTCAGTTTATCAGGAAATCGCCCGCTCGCAATTCAGCGAAGAAGAAATGGCAGAAGAATTAGCGGCAGCGAAAATCGAAACGAAAGGTGCGAAACAATGAGCGATACAACCGATGATCTAAAGAAAATTCAGGCGAAGAAAACCGGCGGGCATTTCAACGGGCATCCGCCCGGCACTGCCCCGGGTGAAAAACCGAAACAGTTGGGCAAGAGTATCAAACAACTCATTAAATACATGAAATGTTATATTTGGCAGTTAATTTTTGTGGTAATTTTCGCCGTCGCCAGCACGGTTTTCGCGATCGCCAGCCCGAAAGTTCTCGGCAATATGACCACCCACATCGTCGATGATTACGTGAAAGCTCAGGTTTACGATCAAGTCACAAAAAACTTGCCTGATGGCATGGTAATTCAACCCGGCACAACGCTCGGTGACTTGCAGGACAAAATAAAACTCGTTTCCAAAGAGCAATCCGACAAAATGTCCGAGGCGATGAGCAAAATGAGCCAGAAGCAACAAGACGAACTCAAAAAAATGGATTTATCCATCAAACCCGAAATGGATTGGAGCATTCTCGGAACGACCGCGATGTGGCTGATTGGGCTTTATCTATTGTCGATGGCATTCGGTTATATCCAAGGTTGGATTATCAGCGGCGTCACCACAAAAGTCACATTCCGTTTCCGCCGCGATATTTCGGAAAAAATCAACCGCCTGCCGCTCAAATATTTCGATACGCGGGCGTTCGGCGACGTGTTGTCGCGTATCACGAACGATGTTGACACGATTTCGCAAAGTCTATCGCAATCACTGTCGCAACTTATCACCTCAATCACCACGATTATCGGCATTATAATCATGATGTTATCAATCAGTTGGCAAATGACCGGAATCGCGGTCGTAACAATCCCGCTCAGCCTCTTATTTATCGCCATCATCGTCAAACATAGCCAAAAATATTTCAAAAAACAGCAAGATCATCTGGGCAGCATCAACGGTCACGTCGAAGAAATTTACGCGGGACATAATATCGTGAAAGTTTTCGCGGGCGAAAAACGCGCAATTAAAACTTTCAAAAAATACAACAAGGAACTCTATCATTCCGGTTGGAAATCGCAATTCTTATCCGGTTTGATGTTCCCGACCATGAACTTTATCGGCAATCTCGGTTACGTAGCGGTAGCGGTGATGGGCGGTTGGTTGGCGATCAACGGACGCATTTCCATCGGCGACATCCAAGCCTTCATCCAATACGTCCAACAATTCAACCAACCTATTATCCAGGCCGCCAACGTCGCCAACGTCATTCAATCGACCGCCGCCGCCGCGGAACGTGTTTTTGAATTCCTGGGCGAAGAAGAAGAAAGCCGCGATCCGAAAGACGCTGTTACGCTGGAAAACATTCGCGGCGATGTTGAATTTTCACACGTCAAATTCGGTTATGACAAGGATAAAACTGTCATCAAAGATTTTTCCGCCAAAGTTAAAGCCGGACAAACCGTGGCGATCGTCGGTCCGACCGGCGCGGGCAAAACCACGCTGGTCAATCTCCTCATGCGTTTTTACGATCCGTGGAGCGGTTCGATTAAAATCGACGGCGTCGATACGATGACCATGCGCCGCGCCGACGTGCGCAAAAACTTCGCCATGGTGTTACAGGACACATGGTTGTTCCACGGCACAGTGCGCGAAAACTTGGCATACGGCGACCTGAACGCCACCGATAAAGAAATCGAAAATGCCGCCAAAGCCGCGCACGTTAGCCACTTTATCCACGCCCTGCCCGGCGGTTACGACACAATCCTAGAAGAAGACGCCGAAAACATTTCGAGCGGCGAAAAACAGCTCCTGACCATCGCGCGCGCCATGTTGGCGGACGCTCCGATGTTGATCCTGGACGAAGCGACATCGAATGTCGACACCCGCACCGAGGTCTTGATCCAGAAAGCCATGCACGAACTGATGAAAGGGAAAACTTCGTTCGTCATCGCCCATCGCCTATCCACCATTCGCGACGCCGACCTGATACTGGTCATCAACGAGGGCGACATCGTCGAACACGGCACGCATAAACAAATGATTAAAAACAACGGTTTTTACGCCAAATTATATAATTCACAGTTCACAGAAGAATAGTTTTCAGTATGTAACTGTTTTTTCCATAATTCTCCTCTGTTATTTTACGCGATCCCGATCGAGTATGTAACTATTTCAACCTCCACGGCGCGTAAAGCTTTTTTGCTTGCATTCTGTATGAAACCTGCTATACTATTAGCACAGAGATGATTTCGCGATTGGAACGTAGTGATTTTTCGCAGGCAACTATCAGAGATGGTCGACTCTCTGGTAATGTAGGATAAATTATAAGAATGACAATGTAAGATTCCGTAATTAACCGCTCTACGCGGATTTTTTAGGTTTTGCATTGTCGAAAAGGAGAAAGTTATGAAAAAACTATTTGTAGGAAGTTTAGCATGGGCGACCGACGATGATTCGTTGCGCGCATTTTTTGAGCAGTTTGGTACAGTAGCGAAAGCCGAAGTTGTTCGCGAACGCGACAGCGGCCGCTCACGCGGTTTCGGTTTCGTCGAATTCGAGGATGACGACGAGGCAGATAAAGCCATCGCCGGCGCCAACGATCAGGAACTCGACGGACGCAACATCACCGTCAGCGAATCCAAACCGCGCCCAGAAGGCGAACGTCCCCCGCGCCGCGACAACGGCGGCAGCCGTGGTGGTTACGGCGGCGGACGCGGCGGTTATGGTGGTGGTCGCGATAATCGCAGCGGCGGCAACAACTTCCGCCAACGCAGTTGGTAAGTTTGCTTAAACCCAAAATAGAGCGTCAAAACGACGCTCTATTTTTTTACTTTTTAATCACCTTGCCCTGATAACCGCTCTTTAATAGTTCCTGATACGCGCGTTCGGCGGTTTCGGAAAACGGTTGTTCGACCGACCAACCAAACTGCGGGTAGGTTTTGATGCGTTCGTAATCGCCCAACATTAACCGGATCATGTTCGCCCCGCCAAGTTTGTCGGTTTTTTCATAAAGTTCGTACAAATCGCGAAATGCAATATTTTTACTCGTCACAAAAAATTCCGGTTGCGGTTCGGTCCACTGCGCGAGCGCCGTCGCCAAAAATCGCCGTGTCATGTATGGTTTGTGAACCAGGATTACGCGCCGTGGTTTGATGTTTTTGCGATGCAAAATTTCGATGGATTTCGTAATGTTTTTTCCCGTATCCGACGCTTCTGGTTCGCGCAGAATCGTGCTGTCCGGCACGCCATTCCGGCGCAAAACTTCCGCCAACATGTCCGCCTCGGTCCGCTCGGGACATGACGAATTCGGATCGGCAAAACCGGATGCAATAATATATTTCACAACACCATTTTTATATAATTCCGCCGCGCGTTCGGCGCCGACCGTGATCACACCGCAACCGCCAATAACCGCAACGTCGGCGTGTTTCGGCATGTCGCTTTCGACGCGCAGATAATCCCAAATTACCTGCAAATTTTGCCAATCTTGATCCGAAATATTCATTTTATCAACTCCAAAAATTCGTTTTCAGTAATAATTTTCGTGCCGAATTTTTCCGCCGCGGCACGTTTCGATGCGCCGATTTTTCCGCCCGCGACTAAATAATCTGTCGATTTGCCCACTGAATTTTGAAATGTGCCGCCCAAATCCTGAATTTTTTCCGCCGCCGCATCACGCGACATCGTTTGCAGCGTGCCGGTGATCACAAAACTCTGTCCCGATAGTTTTCGACCCGACAAATCTTCGTACAGCGGTTCGACGCCCAAGTCCCGCATTTTTTGCACTAATTTCAAGTTATCGTCATCCGACAACCACGCCATCACGCACTCGGCGACAACCGTGCCGATGCCGTTGATGCTGGTCAATTGTTCAAAGTCAGCATTCAAAAACGCATCGAGCGATTTGAAATGATTCGCCAAATCGATCGCCGTCAACGTCCCCGTGTGCCGTAATCCGAGCGCCGCAATAAATCGCGCCAACGGCGGTTTTTTGCTGTTTTTAATCGCCGCCACCAAATTCCGCGCCGAAACTGCCGCAAATCGATCGAGCTGCTCAATGTCCGGCTCCTTTAACGAATACAGATCCGCAATATCATGAATCAATCCCGCATCAACGAGCGCCGCCACATTTTTCTCACCCAAACCCTCGATATTTAGCGCCGGACGCGACGCGTAATATTGCACAGCGCGTTTCAGGATTACATCGGACGTTTCGCCCACCACGCGATACACGACCTCGCCATCGGGGCGATTGAATTTCAGTTCGGGATATTGATGTTTTAGCGCCGCTTCATAATCGAAAACCTCCGTATTTTCCGGTCGCAGTTCGATCAGGACTTTCTGAACCTGCGGAATGATGTCGCCCGCCTTAAAAATAATCACTGTGTCGCCAATCCGCACATCGAGACGCGCAATTTCGTCGGCATTATGCAGCGACGCGTGCCGAACCGTTGTGCCGGCGACCTGAACCGGATCGAAAACCGCAACCGGAGTCGCCGCACCGGTTCGCCCAATCGAAATCACAATGTCGCGCACGATGGTCGTCGAGGTTTCAGCGGGATATTTGTACGCCATCGCCCCGCGCGGCGCTTTGCCGACCATGCCGAGTTCGCGATAAGCATCGTAACCATCCACGATTATCACCGCACCATCGGTATTAAACCGCAATTTTTCACGAGTATCCTGCATCGACAAAATGTAATCGAGGGCTGCGTCCAGATTTTCGAAAAGTTTTTCTTTGCCGCTGGTGGCAATACCGATCTCGTGCATCAATTCGTACGATTCATGCAACGTCGCAATATCATTGCGCAAAATATCATAACCAAGAAAGCACAGTGGTCGCGATGCGGCGATTTTCGAGTCGAGTTGGCGAATCGTCCCCGCCGCCAAATTACGCGGATTGGCGAACTCTGCCTCGCCGAGAGCGCGTTGTTTTTCGTTCAATTTCGCAAAATCTTGTTTTAGAATCACAATTTCACCGCGAATTTCGGTGCGCCCCGACAGTTCCCGACGCAAAGTCAGCGGCACATTCTCGATCGTCCGCACATTGTGCGTCACATCCTCGCCGACCCGACCATCGCCGCGCGTCAACGCCTGAACGAATTTCCCGTCCTCGTAAATTAATGCGCACGCCAAACCATCTTTTTTAATATCAACAAAATAATCGAATTTCGCGGTCGGTAAAAGTTTTTGTATGCGCTCCTGCCACGCCAAAATCTCCTCTCGATTAAACGCGTCCGCGAGCGACGTCATCGGCGTCGAATGCGGCACTTTTGTGAACCGATCGAGCACCGCCCCGGCAACTTTCTGCGTCGGGCTGTCCGGCGTGACCAGTTCCGGATACTGCTCCTCAATCTGCGCCAATTCGTGCTTCAACGAATCCGCCGCCGCCTCGCTCATCGTCGACTCATCGAGCACATGATAACGGTAGCGATAATCATCAATCAACTTGCGCAACTTCTCAGCGCGCGCCTTTGCTTCGTGTAAATTCATACTTCTATTATACCACAAGCACACCCCGTCATCGCCGGACTTGTTCTGGCGATCCAGTGCTGCGACGCGAGACTGGATTACCGGGACAAGCCCGGTAATGACAAAAATATGATAAAATATTTATGAACATCAAGGAGGTCAAATGAGCGCAGAACGCGCAACTTATCGGGCGTCGGTTTACGCAATTTTAGAAAAGGACGGCAAAATTTTAATGCTGCGGCGATACAATACCGGTTGGAGTGACGGAAAGTATACGTTGCCGTCGGGTCATGTGGACGCCGACGAATCCACACTCGAAGCGGTTTTGCGCGAATTGTTCGAGGAAGTCGGCGTCGAGGCTCAACCCGACGACGCAGAATTCGTTCACGTCATGCACCGCATCGGCGACCCGTCCTATTTCGACTTTTTCTACCGCATTAACAAATGGAGCGGCGAACCGCGCATCATGGAAATCGATAAATGCGACGGTTTACTGTGGATCGACATAAACAATCCGGACACAATCCCAGTTCTCGAATGCGTAAAATTCGCGTTGGAACACATCGCCAACGGAATAATGATTTCGAGTCAGAAAAGATAGCGCATTAGCGATAATATATCATACTTGATATAAAAAACTGCGACATTCTTGGCGTCATTCTCGGCGTCACTTTTCAACCACTTTAACAGAGGTAGGTCGGCGTCATTGTTAGTGTCATTTAGTGCGACATTTTAGTAATTGTAATCGACGTGTTGCTGGACGGCGCGTCGTACACCACGTTGTCGTTAACTTGCGTTTTCTGACCAAAATGAATATGTATGTTCTCGTGGGCGGTAACCATGTAATCATTATTGCTGCATGTCACACTTTTTGCACAACCTTTGTCGCGCTTCTTTACGTCAAGGATTCTTCTATATAATGTGACATTTACACCAAAATCAGTGATTTCATTTACCTTTATCGCAGATAAATTGCCACCATTGCCGCCGGAATTATAATCGATTTTATCCCCAACATCAACACCCACCTTGCGCACTTCATCAATTTCCGCACAGTTCCTACCGTCAACACCACAGCCGCCGCCCTCTTCGTAAAACGTCAGACATAGGGCTTTTCCGTTATCGCAACTGCCAGTATTCGAGTGGTTATTATTGTAATCCATGATCTTGACCGCTACAATTATAACGACCAATAAAAGCAACACGATACACGAAATCATCAGGATTTTTTTGCCCTTGCTCATCTTTTTCATTATTTTCTCCTAATTTTGTTTAACAATTTCGCTAATTTTCCTGGTTTTTTGTTGGCTTTTTTGGCGGATTTCTTTTTTGCCTTTTCCTCCATGCGTTTTTGTTTGCGCGGTGAAATCGGCGGCGCGGGATCATCGACCATGCGGCGATAGAGCAAATAAACGTACGTCGCGCACCAAATAATTGTCAGGGTTATCAGGAACAGCACGACCGCCGGCACGAGCGGTTGCCACGTTAATTCGAGCCAGTTGTCGATCAGAATCGCCGGCAACAGCACGATAATCCAGAGCAGCGCAATCGGAATCGCCATAAAGATTAACCGCAGAACCAACTTCACCCGCCGCCCGACCACCAGGTCGCTCGCTGCCGACAGAGCGCGGAACGGATACATGCCCGGCAGGGTCGCGATGATCAACGCGATAAACGAACTGCACATCCAATACAGCGTCGCCACCGCCGCGATCGCCAGCGCGCACCACGCCGCCATATTTTCAATCTGAATGCCGGTATTGATCCACCCGACCGCCGTGACCGATGAATAGATGAGCAGTACCAACGCGAACGGAATGATTTGCAGTACAATAATCGCAAGCAACGCCAACGTCGACAACACTGGCGACCCGCCCGTATACAATCCGTCGCGCAGTTTTAATTTTTGTTTGTCGCCGTTCATGATGCGCCGCAACAGCCAAACCAAGGTCAGCCAACCGTACAAAAACAGCAGCGAGGCGATGACCTGTTGTGAGCTATTGACCGTGCCGCTGCCGGAAATTCCGCCCGAAATCGCGCCGGAAAACAGCGTCCACCATTTGTTTAGACCGGTAATTTGCGCTTGGTCGACGGCGGTGCGCAGGCTCGTGAATGTCGATTGGTTCATTATGCCAACAATGATCGCCGACAAAACCGCATAGAGCAACAAAAATTTCGTGAACAGCCATTTATTTTGCCAAATCACACCCCATACATCGCCAACAAACGCGAAATAACCGCGAATTTTGAGCGAGCGTTTCGCGTCTGCGTGTTTAGTCAGGTAAAAACTGCGATGCGGGCGGCGCGATAGGAAATCTTTTTCGCGGCGCGAGATTTTGCGCCAAATTTTATCGCGGAAAAAGCGTCCGATGGCGAATAAAATACGTACGAAAATATTATGCCGCGGCGCAGTTTTCTGACTCAACTTCTCGATTTTCTGCTCCAGTTTTGCGCGCTTAATTTTTCGTTTTTTCTCAAACTTTTCGGCGCGAGGCGAAAGTTGCGGCGGATCTTTAGCAACAATTCCCTTTGCACCCTCGGGTTTCTTTTTCGATGACTTAACCGGTTTTTTCATAAGACCATTTTATCACATCTTGTTCGCATTCCCCATCAATCGTGCGATGCGGTCGTCGAGCGGGGGGTGGGTGGAAAATAATTTCGATAGTAATCCAGTTTTCATCGGATTATTAAAAAACAGATGAGCAGTCGAGGAATTTTGACGATCCATCGGACGACCAGCGGTTTTTAGTTTTCCGAGCGCCATCGCCAGACCCTCCGGATCGCGCACAGTTAATGCGCCCGTCGCGTCCGCCAGATATTCGCGCTGACGGCTGACCGCGAGTTGCACCAATAATGCCACGATCGGCGCAAGAATTGCCGCCACTAACCCAAAAATCATAAAAAGCGCGCCGTTATTATCTTTACTTTTACTGCCCCGTCCGTAAAATGTCATGCGGAGCATAAAGTCGCAGATCATACCGACCGCGCTGACCAAACCGAACACGATCATATTGACCAAAATATCGTAATTTTGAATATGGGCGATTTCGTGCGATAAGACCGCCTCGAGTTCGCGTTTATCCATGATATTGAGTAGCCCGGTGGTTACCGCGACATGACCGTCCTTTGGATTGCGTCCAGTGGCGAAAGCGTTGGGCGCAGCATCGCTAATGATATAGACCCGCGGCATCGGCAAACCGGTGGTGATCGTTAAGTTTTCAACGATCCGAAACAGTTCCGGTGCGTCGCGTTTTTGAATTTCGCGACCGCCGTTTATGGCAATCGCGATGCGCGAAGCGGCGAAATACTGAAACAACGCGTAAAGCATCGCAATTACGACCACAATAATCGTAATTTCATAACTTTCGTAAATCGCCCCCGCGAGCCAACCCAACCCGCCAATAATCAACAGGAATACTGCCATAATAATGACAGTATTCCGTTTGTTGGCATCAATTGCTTTATACATGCTTGATTAGAAATTGACTTTTGGCGCTTCTTCGATAGCGGCGCGATCGGCGACTTCAAAGAATTCGCGTTTTGTGAAGCCGAAGATCGACGCAAAAATATTGCTCGGGAAAGTTTGAATCTTGGTGTTCAATTCGCGCACACCGCCGTTATAGAAGCGGCGAGATGCTTGAACTTTGTCCTCGGTGTCGGTGATTTCTTGCTGTAATTGCAGGAAATTTTCGTTCGCTTTTAATTGCGGGTAATTTTCCGCGACAGCGAACAGAGTTTTCAACGCGCCCTCGAACTGGTTTTCCGCTTTGGCGGTTGCGGCTGGACCTTCTTTGGCGGCAGCCATCACCGCTGCGCGAGCGGCGGCGACGTTTTCAAAAACTTCTTTTTCATGTTTGGCATAACCTTTGACCGATTCGACCAGATTCGGGATCAAATCAGCGCGGCGCTTTAATTGCACCGTGATATCGCTCCACGCCTCATCGACGCGAACCTTTAGTTTGACTAAACCGTTATAGATCCCGACAATCACAAAGATTATCACGACTACGATTGCTATTATTATCCAACCCCATGTTGGCATGATGTTATCCTCCTTTAATTGTTAACAAAAATAGTTTAGCATAGTTATTTTTTTTCGTAAAGACATTGAGTTTATGTTAGCGTGTGTGATATAATATAAAGTTATGAATGACATTTTGACATGGCTTTGGGTGACAGGATTATCGTTTTTACCGATTTCCGAATTGCGCGGCGGCATTCCGTACGCGATGATCAAGGGCGGTTTCCCGTGGTGGCTGGCATTTATCTATTGCGTAGCGATCAACGCATTGGTCGCGCCGCTGTTATGGCTGTTTTTAGCAACTTTTCATAAACTATTCCTAAAATCAGAAAAATATAAAAAATGGTTCAATAAATTCGTCGAACGCGCCCGAAAGAAATTGCATGCCAGTTTGGAAAAATGGGGTTGGTTGTGCGTGGCATTATTCATTGGCATACCCCTGCCGATGACCGGCGTATGGACGGGGACGTTGGGCGCGTGGGCGCTGGGACTAGACAAGAAAAAAACCATGCTGTCGGTGATCATCGGCGTCATAATTTCCGGCGCAATCGTCACCGCCATCATGACGCTCGGTTTGAGTGGATTTGATTTTCTTGTCAGTAAATAATTTATGTTAGAATAGTTTCATGAAAAAACATTATCTTTGGCTATACTGGGCGGCGGTGACGCTGTTCTGGATCGGGGTGGCGATCGTGATGATCGGTCATTATATCAATTTTGGCGCGTACAATATCATGGAATACACCATCAGCCGCCAGGTTGGACGGGCGCGATGGTCGGAAATCCTTTTCGCCGCAGTTAATGTCATCGTGGGTATCGCGATCGCCTTTTTCGTTCGCAAAAACGCGTTGCGTTGGGGGCTAACAAAACGTTTGGAAAAATTGATGTACGCGACCATTATTTTCTTTTTCTTGGTCAGTTTCGTCCCCTATGATCCAGTTCTCGGCACGGTGGTGGCGCATCGAATACTCGCTGGACTCATGATGTCGACGGCGGCGATTTTCGCGATGATCGTACTCGTTAAAAATCATTGGACCCGGTCGATTATTAACCTGATCTCCGGGGTTTCGTTGTGGATTATCGGTGTAATAACGGCGATTTTATTCTTTATCTTTACCGACACATTTTGGGACATTATTTTCTGTATTGAAACATCGTATGTTATCGGCTTTTTCGTATTTTTACCAACGATTCCCGCAAAAATTGAACTAAAAAGTTAACTGCCGCGTAAAAAACATTGTGAAATTACCTCTGTTTTTTGTATATACATTGTATATACAATGGGTACCTCACAAGATATTCTAGTGGGGTCACGAGAAAGTGGTATCATTCGCTGTAGTGAATTCTGTGCCCAATAAATGGTTGTGCCTCACTTGTGTCAGAATCCACCACCGCAAGGCGCGACCCATAGCACGGGTTACTATAACCTGCCCAGTTTATGCCCACCCGACCCTCCTTACGCCAGTCGCTGAGATTCGCAACAGAACCTTGATCGGTAAATAAATCTAGTGTCTGTTCGGCTATTCTTTCTGTTCTCATCTCTTCTTGTTTTTCTTTGGATTGGATGTAATAGCCGAGGTTTGGTACGAGACCGAGCATTCTAATTCCTAGTTTTCCTGCTGTAACGGCACGGACTTCTTGGTTGAATGTTCGTGTGTGTTCCTGTATGACATCTAACCGCATTCCGCGCATTTGTAACTTTGCGTCTGCTGCTAATACAACGCCGGTTGGGAGGATTTGGCGCTGTGTGAGTTGGTTGAAAAAACTCATAAGATAGTCGAGGTCACGATATTTATTCTTGCTTACATCTTCTAATCTAGTATCCGTTCTATATTTAGTATACAGCAGCCCTTTATCAATCCCGAATTTAATCTGATCACGAATCGACCAATCTTTTTCGCTGATATTCAAAACTGGTCTTGAATTTGTTAGTAGTATTCCTGCGTTGCCGAGTGTTTGGTGGAATTGTTGGGCTTTGCACTCCTGCTCGCCAAGATAATCCGCCGGATCAGTGGTGATGACGTTCTTGCCCGATTTACGCGCCCGCGCCGCGTCGGCTTGCGCGGTGAGCATTTCGGTGAGGACGGTTCGCTGGTTGGAAGTAAAAGATGGAGTAATATTTTCTGGGACAGCGATTTCCTGCTACTCCACGAGCATACCTGATTCACGATTGTATAGTTTAGCCATAAAATATCCTTTTTTACCTACATGTCAAGTATACCCCCCCCCATGAAAATTGCAAGCATAAACACAGAATGATTTCGGTATGTTCCGGAATTTTTTCCTCGTCATTACCCGACTTGTTCGGGTAATCCATTACTTCCTTGATGCACTGAACTTGTGTATTAATATGCCTGTGATAGAAATCGCTAGCAGACCGATAATAACCAAACTGCCGATCTGTATAGCACTTAGTCCAGTATTCGGGGCGGTAATCCCTGCGCCGGCGGGTCTTTCGGGTTCGTTTGGATCGTCTGGATCGTCGGGTTCTTCTGGGGACTCGCTGTCAAACCATTTGGCGATAGTTGCGTCATCTCCGCCCCTGCTTGGCTCGTCTAATATACCATTGCGATCAAACGCAGTTCCTACGGCAATATATCCGCCGTCGCTCGACGCAACGACTCCATAAAACGCATCTTGGGCGCCTCCACCGAACTTTTTAATCCACATCAGCTCACCAGCATCGTTATGCCTCGCTATTACTGAATCAGTGCCGCCGAATCTTTTGGCGAATAGATCCTCGTATATGCCGTCTACCGATTCCGTACGACCCGCTACCACGATTCCGCCCTTAGGAACTATGTCTACTGCGTATAATTCTTCACAATCGCTACCGCCGTAATCTTTTTCCCAAACAACGTTGCCGCTGGAATCAAATTTTACGATCAGATTATCCCCGCCGCTGCCGCATGAGCCCCCTGCATTACCTACGAGAACCTGAGGTTTTCCGATATAGCCCACTGCGATGTAGTTTCCGTCCTTAGTCGCAACGACCGCGTTGAAATGATTCTCGGCGTATCCGTCCTTGCTATACTGCTTCGACCACTCCACTTCCCCGTCGGCGTTCCACTTTTTGATGGTTGCGTTTGCGCTATGCCTATCGTTGCTAACCGTGATGTATCCGCCGTCTGGCGTTGCGTCCACGCCCGCCATGATTTTATCTGTTACTTTTGCGTATTCAACAGTGCCGTCGCTGCTATATTTTACCACTAAGCCGTATTGTCCACTCGACCAAATCCCAGCGAGATCGCCATCGGTAGAGTGATGCTCGCCAACAGCAATATACCCGCCATCAGATGTCACCGCAACTGAATTAAATATTTCCCCACTACCGCTGCCGCCAAAATTCTCATTCCACATGAGCGTCCCGCCTGAATCGAATTTTGCAATAATGGCATCGCACCCGCCCCTATTTTTACCCGCAAGGTCGCCGTCATCCGAACAAGACGTCCCAACCGCAACATATCCGCCGTCGGGCGTAAGTTTCACCGACCAAAAATAGTCAAACCCGCTGCCGCCGAAATTATTTTCCCAAATTCTCGTCCCGTCCTTGTCGTATCTCGCGATAATTGCATCTCTACCGCCCCTGATTGTTAGTCCAAGCATGTCGAAATCATCGGACGCACCTCCGCCTACGGCTACAGCTCCACCATCATTTGTTGCTGTTACACCAAAGAAATAATCCTGATCGCTCCCACCAAAATTCCGATTCCATCGCAAATCGTAATCGACCCAATCCTCGGCATATTTATATGCATTAGTTAGAGTTTCCGTGGAAACACCGTCGCTCACCGCAACATCAACTCGCCCCGCCGCGTGCGCCGTCGTCACACAATGCAAAGCCCAGCCGCCGACTCTAACAACATTGATGCATTCGGCAGGAGTGCCGAGAGGGTCGAATATGACGGTGTAGTCGTCGTCGAAAAGGGCATGAACCTTGACGGGGACTTGGCTGTTTGTAGAGGAATTATTGCCCAATTGACCGTTACTATTTGCTCCCCAACAGTAAGCATGACCGCCCACATCCAGAACGCAAGCATGATCGCCATTTGCACTCATTTGGGTCAGAGTTTTGCCGTCCAAAACACCAGAGGTGTTTACAGCGACAGGAACGGCGCTATCCGTAGTTGCGCCGTTGCCGAGTTGACCATTAACGCCGCTTCCCCAACAAAAGACTTGAACTTGATCATCGAGAGCTAAATTATCGGAACCCGCGGCACAGATGTGACCACGACCCGCATTTATTTGAGTCAAGGTTTTTCCGTCGAGGACACCAGAGGTATCGACAGCGGCGGGAGTATAGCTCGAGATAAACTCATATAGCACTCCAAAAAGACCGTCACCCAAGAGCGATATTATCAATGTACCTTTATACCCCCAACAATAGGCATAACCGTCCGAATCCAGGACACAGGTGCGATCGTAACCCGCGCTAATCTGGGTTAGAGTTTTGTCGTCAATAATGCCGTGTTTTATGGATCTGGGACCATCAAACTCATATCCAAGACAAGTAACAAGTGGCTCATCTAGAGAATTATTAAAAATTGTGCAATTTGAAATTATTGCCTCGCCCCAGCAATAGGCATCGCCGCCCGAATCCAGGGCGCAGGTATACATATTGCCCGCGCTTACTTGAACTATAGTTTTGCCGTTCAAATCGCCGTGAGTAGATATATTTATAGGAGCAGACTGGCTCACGCCACTGTTATTGATTTGACCCTGATTATCATTTCCCCAACAATAAGTTCGTCCACCAGAATCTATGGCGCAGGTGTGATTGTAACCCGCACTTATTTGAGTCAGAGTTTTGCCGTTTAGAGCGCCAACGGTATTCACGGCAGCAGGAACAGAACTGTCCGCGGTGGTGCCATTGCCCAGTTGTCCAGATTCGTTCTTTCCCCAACAATAGGCTTTACCATCCAAATCGAGAGCGCAAGTGTGGCGATCGCCCGCACTTATCTGCGTCAATACTTTATCACTTAGAACACCAGACGTATTTACAGCGACAGGAATAGAACTATTGGAAGTAGAATTGTTGCCGAGTCGACCGCCACCATTATTTCCCCAACAATACGCCCGACCGCCCAAGTCTAGCACACAGGTATGTTGACTGCCCGCGCTTACCTGAACCACGTCCGTAGGCAATGCAAAATTTCCTCCTATTACCACCCAGTCCCCACCATCCACCGACCCCATCTTGGTATACGGCGCAACGTTAGTCACCGATAATGCACCCGTTGTTTCGGCCGTGTTTACAAAACCTGCAAACACCGCCGCTATCAACATCAACACCAACATTACCGACGCTAATAATTTCTTAATTGTCTTTACCACGTTAACCTCCTGTTTTTTGTTTTTTACATTAAAACATTAGTTATTATATCACCTACCCCCCCCCCAGGAGTCAAGGGGTTTAGGGTTGTAGTTTTTACAACATGCTTTGTATATACAACGTCTATACGCGTAACAGAGGTAATTTTGAAAAATGTTTTTAATACCGATAATGATCCGCTTTATACGGACCGTCGACGGGGACGCCGATATAGTCGGCCTGGCGATCGGTCAACTTCGTTAATTTTACGCCCAACTTATCCAAATGCAAACGCGCGACTTCTTCGTCGAGGTGTTTCGGGAGGCGATAAACGCCGACCTCGTAATCGTTTTGCCATAATTCGATTTGCGCCAGGACCTGATTCGTGAAAGAATTCGACATTACGAATGACGGATGACCGGTGGCGCAACCGAGATTTACCAAACGCCCCTCGGCGAGCAAGAATATCGAGTGACCATCCGCAAAAGTGTATTTATCGACCTGCGGTTTGATTTCGGTACGTTTCGCGTCCGACGCATTGAGGCGGTCGACCTGAATTTCGTTGTCGAAATGTCCGATATTGCAAACAATCGCTTGATCTTTCATTTTTTGCATGTGTTCGAGCGTGATAATGTCGGTGTTACCCGTGGTTGTAACGTAAATGTTCGCATCGCCGAGAGTATCCTCAATAGTTTTGACCTCGAAACCCTCCATCGCCGCCTGCAACGCGCAGATCGGATCGATTTCGGTAACAATCACACGCGCGCCGAAACCTGCCATGGAACGGGCGCAACCTTTGCCGACGTCGCCGTAACCACAGACCACAACGACTTTGCCGGCGACCATCACATCGGTGGCGCGTTTGATGCCGTCCGCTAATGATTCGCGGCAACCGTACAAATTGTCGAATTTCGATTTCGTCACACTGTCGTTGACATTGATGGCGGGAACTAATAATTCGCCGCGTTCCATCATCTGGTACAGGCGATGCACACCAGTGGTGGTTTCTTCGCTGACGCCTTTCCAATTTTCAACGATTTTATGCCAAAAATCTTTCTGTTCGATGCTTTTCAGGAGATTCTTGATCACTTGTTCTTCGTGATTGCTCGATTCAGAATCAACCCAAGTCCCGCCGTTTTCGTATTCGTAACCCTTGTGAATCAAAAGCGTCGCATCGCCGCCATCATCGACGATGAGTTGCGGACCTAAACCGTCCGGAAAACTGAGCGCCGATAAAGTGCACTGCCAATATTCCTCCAAACTTTCGCCTTTCCAGGCAAACACCGGCACGCCCGCCGCCGCGATTGCCGCCGCTGCGTGATCCTGGGTCGAAAAAATATTGCACGAACACCACCGCACGCCCGCACCCAATTCTTTCAATGTTTCAATTAACACCGCCGTCTGGATCGTCATATGCAGCGATCCAGTGATCCGCACACCTTTCAACGGTTTTTCCGCACCGTACTTTTCGCGCAATGCCATGAGCCCCGGCATTTCCGCCTCGCTAACGATGATTTCTTTGCGCCCCCAATCGGCTAATTTGATATCCGCAACTTTGTAATCCATATTTTCTCCTTAATTTTGTCTTTCTATTGTATCAAAATAAAACGATTTCAAAAAGATAGACATTTTCCGCACAACTTGCTAAAATATTTCCGTTGCCGTGATAGCTCAGTTGGTAGAGCACGTCCATGGTAAGGACGGGGTCTCGGGTTCAAGTCCCGATCACGGCTCCAGAATTAGACTTTTTGCGATTTCTCCGCGCTCCGCGCGGTATTTTTTTAGGTTTTCGCGCAGCGAAAACCATAAATTAAAAGAGGGGGAAATGGGATTTTGACACGGCGGAGCCGTGATATTTTTATCTCGCAAAGCGAGGTTCAACCCAAAGATTTCCAGCAAAAGCGACTTTTTGGCGTTTTGGTCGTCAGATTTGGCGATTTTACAGATAGAAACGGCTTTATCAAGCCAATTTTTTAGCGGTTCAACCCAGTCAATTTGCCCCAATGTAAAATCGCTAATCTTTTCCTCCAACGACTTCTTTTTACTCATAATTTCGGCTTTTTTAGCAACATAGACCTCGCGCTCAACCACACCGTCTAGGAAACTATCTAAAAGTCGTTGGAGTTTGGCGGTTAAATGCGTGGTTTGCTCTCGCAAACCGTCAATTTTAGTGCCAGTCGCCATTTTCTCGGTTCTCTCGTCCATTTCCGCCATTTCACGCATTTTGTCCGCCAAAGCCAAAGGCAAGGCGAAGCCGCCCAACAATTCAGATAACTGCCGATCCAAAAGTTCGGAACGCACCGCTGGCTCAACGCATTTTACGGTTTTACTCTTACGACTACACCGATAATACACATAGTGATGTTCCGTTCCGCACTTTTGGCGTTTTATCTTATTTTCGGCAGTTATCATCATACCGCAGGAACAACGGAGTAATCCGCAATACGGCTGTGGCTCAATTAAGCCCTTTGTTGGGTGGCTTCGCCGTTTTGTCAATCTGATGAAGCGAGGGACCCACCCTGACCGCCGACTATTTGCCGTTTCGCTTTTCTCGCTCATCATATCGATGATGAATTATTAGCCACCCTCCAAATCCCAATCCAACCGCTAAAACCACCCAAAACATCAAATCAGAAACCGCCACTGCGGTTCCGCCAAAATACATATAAAATCCAGTCCCCGGCACAGTCGGCGCATCGTCAGGTTGCCACGGCACTATGTTTGCCGCTCGCCAGTCCACATAAAAATCCGCACTGGCTGCCACGACCGCTCCATCAAATAATTCCACTATTAAATCATATAGACCCACACCGTTGGGTAAATCAAACTCAGCCCTGAAAACCGTTAAGTCGGCGACCGTTTTATCTACCGACCACAACACTGCGCCGTTATACATAATCTGCACCGTCCCAACACCTACCACAGTAATATCTGCCGCTACGTGTTTATTCCGCACCACATACGGTGTTGACGAGCCGCCATCGCCGCTCTCGCCCCCAATAACTACCACCGACGCTATTTGCTCGCTCGGATCAAGCGTTACATAAATATCTTGGTTCGAAGACGAATTGCCATACCCTTTAATCTCGGCAGCAAAAGCAGGGCTGGACAGCCCAACACAGCCTAGCAGCACGATTAAAAGGACGGCAAATCCCTTCATCTCATTCGCACTCCATTTTTCCGCTTATTGTGTTTTTTCTTTAATACCACAATCAAAACCACTAGCGCTACCACTGCTGCTATAAACAGCAAAATTACATAAAACGGCATTACTAAAATCGTCTTAGTTTCCTCAATAATCAGCCCGTTCATTTCAGTGCGCTGGGTTAGAGTAAATAGTCCGATTCGCGACTCTTCCCATTTCAACTCAACCTTGCGTTCTTTCTCTGGGAATACCACTACTTCTTCCGATTCGCCCACATACACATCATTCCCAAACATTCCGCGCACAATTAAAGCGCTCCGTGCTACAAAATCCACATTACCGGTATTTTTCACCACCAGCGAGGTATCCACCCCTCCTTGATACCAAAAGCCAACTTGCCGGTTCGTCACTTCGCCAACTTTTTCGGTCTTTCCGTCCACTCGCCCATAAACAATACTTGCCACCTGTCGCGCTTGCGCCACGCCGCCATCGGTTTCGCTCAATACTTCCGCCACAATCCCTGCATATTGTCCGCCCGCCGGCGCATTAAATGGCACATCGATCACAAACGGCACAACTTTTTCCGTCCCCGGCTCAATCCAATATGCCGCCTCGCCCATTTTGTCCAAATCTGTGAACTCAATCCAACCAGCCAAGTAGGTATATTTACTCTCTTTATCGAAAACATTCTCATAATTATCATCCACAGAATACGGCGCCGCGAATACTCGCACCCCATATGCTACTTCGCCCTTGTTTTTTATCATAATCTCGCCCTCGGTTTTCTGCCGAGGGGTCATCGCTAGTTCCTGCTTGGTTGGCGACAATGTAATCGAGAGTTTAGCCGCACTCGCCGGCAAGACTCCCGCAGCAGCCCCCAAAACCACCGCCAAAAGCCCACCAACCACCGCTAAACTAAACTTTCGTTTACTCATCATATTCTCCTTATGGGTTTACGCTTGCAATATAGGTCACGGTCTTGGCATAGGTTGTCCCAGTCGGTAGGGTAGCACCAATTTTCGCGCCATAATTTAACCAAATCACAACTTGACCGTTATCCGTCGTCTTCGCCAAAATTGACGAGGAAGCTGGCACAGTATAAAAGGTGCTAGAAGCCACCGTCGGTGCAGAGTTAGAACCCGCCGTAGTTACGCCCGGTGCATAAGTTGCTCCCGCGTCGTGCGTTCCGCTCACATAGTTGCGATAAACCGTATAGCCCCACTCGTTGTCCGCGAGTACCGCCGCTGGTGAAACGTTTTTTACGAACGACAAAGTATCTAGCGAAGTCAAATGACCGCCACCCGAAATACTAAAAGTAAAACCTTTTGTATCGTTTGTCGAAACCGTCAATTGTTGCGTCGAAACGCCCGAACCGCTGCTCACATTGATTCCGAGTGCATCCAACGCACCCGTAGTCACGCCCGTCGCCCCGGTATCTAGCGTAATCTCACTCCCCGGCGTAATGAAAATCTCCTGCGTCCCGCTCGCACTGCTCGCATGCGTAATTGTTGCCGCCCCGACTGGCGCGCTCGTCAGTCCCAAGACCAACCCTACGGTCGCAAGCGCAAATACCGCTCCTGCCCCCGTTACTTTTTTATCTACTTTTGTCATAATTCTTCCTTTCTTATTATTATTCAATTTCACAACCCTCACTCTATTCATATAGGCGGTCCCTCCCGTGTTTTCATCAAAAATCTAGCAACTTTCATTTCACGCTCGCAGTCCACTTTACCATGCCGCCATACCGACAGGCTGGGGTAGAGTTGTTTAATTTACCCGAGAACAGCACTGCTGTGCTATCTCCGCTCTCATTCGCCGCATTCGTATTCGCTACCGTTACCGGCGATGCCAACGCTGGTACCGCCGCCCAACTACTACCACTATTTAGCGAATATCCCCATTCATTCAGTCCCAAACTCGCCGAGGTCGCCGGACCCAGATAATGATTCGCACCCGCACCCGTCGTGCAGACCAACCGTTGTTCGCTCGTATTCATAGATAATTTCAAGAGGTACCCGGCCGCATTATTGGTCGATACTATCACCGTCGTGCTTTCCGACAGCACCGTCCCGCCACTACTCGCCGCACCGCTAATTTCCAAACTGTCTTCGCTGTCGTCCCATTCGAGAGTAATATAGGTCGGCACAAGATACTCGTACGCATTCGCCAAGCTAGCCGTATCTGAACCGATAGCCACCGCCACCGCCACTATTCCTGCCGCATGCGCCCCAGTCGTACAAGTAATTTGGGTATCCGAAACCACTACCACATTCGTGCAAACTGCCGGTGTTCCGCCTGCGTCAAAAGTCACCACCGGGAGGTAATAAGTATAACCGTTCGTTACCGTCACCACTCCGCCGCCCGCGTCTACCACCCGCACATCAACCGCTCCCGCACTCGCCCCGCTTGGCACTACGCAAGTAACGCTCGTGTCGTTCACAACTGTCAGCGAAGTGCAATTTTGTCCACCTACTGTAATCGCATTTACCCCTCCCAGCCCGCTCCCACTAATCGTAATCGTATTCCCGCCCGCCAGTATTCCAATATTTAGATTAATTTCGCTTACACTCATCATCTTATAACGCGTAACAAGTGCCCGCCCATTTCCAGCCGTCCCATAAGTCCCCGCCTGTCCCGGAGTCGAAAACCACGCTGTATTACTACTATCTAAACTCACCACTCCGCCAATATACGAAGTCCCCGCTCCGCCACCGCCGCCGCCAGTGCTACCCCAAAGACCACCCTCGCCTCCGAGGTAACCCGCGCCGCCTCCGCCGCTACCTTCATATGTAGAATTATTTGCCACCCCACTTCCGCCACTACCATCCCCCCGCACTCCACCTGCTCCTCCGGGATAAGCCGGAAATCCATCGCCGTTGCCTCCACTAGCAGTGCCACCACCAGCCAAAGACCCTTTCCCGCCTCCGCCACCCGCCACTATTACCCGGTTAGCCAAACCAGTTCCGCCAATGCGAACTTCACTTGACCCGCCGCCTCCACCAGTATAATCCATCCAGTTGTTCCCGCCATCACCCCCCCTAACACCACCCTGACCGCCAACCCCAGCCCAATCAAGACCCCCCGCTTGTCCCGCATAAGCATAAGCCGTCTCATTTGCCGCGCTACCGCGAGCATCATACCAACCCGTCGCATAACCACCCCGACCATCCGCGCCGCCCCATGAGCCCACGCCTCCCCCCGCACCTCCCCACAACTCAAACTTATAAACATACCTCGGTTCAATCGTAAATGAGTGCGCCGTCGCCCCTGTTCCTGTCTGATTCACCATCGTCGTCGCCCCCGCTAACACCGGCGCCGACGGCGTCCCAGCCGATATTCCTCCCGGCGACGCAAACCCCGTCCCTGTAATCGTCACACTCTCCCCGCCCATCGTTAGCCCATGATTCGGCGATACCGCTGTGATTGTCAGCGGAGTTCGATAAGTAAAAACATTATCCAAAGTCCGCATCATACCGCTCGGTCCCGTTACCGATACTCCCACTCTGCCATTACTTGCCGCCGGCGTCACGCAAGTAATCGTCGTATCATTAACAACCGTGTATGAAGTACAATTTTGCGCCCCGACTTTTACGGCGCTAGCATTCGTGAAATAAGTTCCCGTGATCGTTAGCGTCGTCCCGCCTGCCGTCGTCCCCTCGCTCGGGCTCACCCCAGCAATAATCGGCGCTATCGCGATCTGCCCGCGTCCAGCCGCCCCCGCTCCATTCGCCCCCGCTGTTGTGACCGCATTACTAAACACTTTTCCCGAATAATGATTAGGTTGTCCGGTATGCGCCCCGCCCGCATCAATCGCATTCGCTCCGACTAGTCCCGAAATAAATGATGAGCCGCCCGCGCCGGCCGACATCCAGCTGGCCCGACCGCCGTAGTAGCCGCCCCCCCCCCCCCCCCCCCCCCCCCC
>WRGU01000045.1 GCA_009787015.1 Candidatus Saccharimonadota bacterium
CTCTGAGGATAATGACGATATGATCGCGGTTTTTCGACGCGATTTGATTGAGGAGGTGATCCGGAAACTGGACGATCCCGAATGTGATAACCCCGAAAACCGCGCCATGCTCCGCAAGGAAACTAATCGTTTATTTTATGACAGGAGGGTAGAGGGATCTTTATTGCATATCGGGCGGAATTATCCGGGCGATCACGTGCCCGTGCAAGATTTGGCTATTCAGCAACCTTTTTCCGAAGGTGTCTATATTGATCCGAATGGGATTAGATCGATTGTTTATGTTTTGCCAACAGAAAATAATCCGACCGGAACATTGGAAATGTCATATTCTGAAACCAAAAGAGTGTTTAAGCGCACCGGTTATGCGCGTCCGCATATCGAGAGTACACTCAAAGATCAAGTTATTTACGAAGAAGACCCATCCATTCTGCCGTCGCTTCGAAATTCGATCGTCGGCGATCCAGAGGATTTAGCGGGTGATATTTTGACTCCGCGCAACGAATTATTGCGCGAAGCCTTTGCTTGGCGCAATTTTGAATGCAGTATTTTGCGCGATATACAAAAATTCGGTCGGGCGCGATTCGAGTCCGAGTTAAAAGCTTCTGGAACATTGGACGAAATTCGCGCGCGTTGGGATGAAACTATCGAAATCCTAAACCGAACATACGATAGCGACGAAAGGTCAGCAGAATATTTAACTTTAGTCCTAAATCAAATGAGCGACATGATTACACTGCTAAGATCAGGAAACGGCACTGCGGACGTGATAGCGCGTTCGGCGATGCAGTTATTTGGATTGAACGACTAGAAAAACAATATAAGCAACGTAAATCACCACAAAAATCACGCCATTCCACCGACCAATTTTATGTTTATTAAATAATAGAATCGCCCACAGCAATAGCGTTGCGCCAATCGCCACAAATAAATCGATCAGCGAATTGGCGTTAAACGGCAGTGGTCGAATTAGCGACGATACGCCCAAAATCCATAGGGCGTTAAAGATATTCGATCCGACCACGTTGCCGATGGCGATATCGGCATTTTTGCGCCACGCCGCCACTGCGGAAGTCATCAGTTCGGGCAGCGACGTGCCGACCGCGACGATGGTCAAACCAATCAAACCCTCCGACACGCCGAACGTTGCGGCGATTTCGGTTGCGCTGTCCACGATCAATTTGCCGCCGATGGTTAAACCTGCTACGCCGGCAACAATCATTAACCACGATTTACCAATCTTGATTTCCTTGACGCTTTCCGATTCTTCTTTTTCTAGTTTCCGGTCAGGATGTTTTTTAGTTTGACGAAAAATATAGAACATGAAACCAGCAAATCCGAGCAGTAAAATTGCGCCATCGAAACGCGATATAAACATCGAATTGCCGCCGAAGAACTGATCAGAAATTACGAGGATCGCCAGCAAAATCATCGCGCCGACCGCGAAACTCATTTCATAACGCACGGTTTGACTTTTGGCGACGAGCGGGAAAATGATCGCCGAAATACCTAAAATCAGCAAAATATTCGCGACATTTGAGCCAACAATGTTCCCGATCGCGAGGGCTTGCGAACCTTGGATCGACGCGAAAATATTAACAATCAGTTCCGGCATCGATGTGCCAAACGCCACGATTGTCAGTCCAATAATCAGCGGCGAAACCCCGATTTTCTTCGCGACCGACGATGCGCCCTCGACCAACCAATCCGCGCCCTTGATCAGTGCCGCAAACCCGATGATCAAAAATGAAATCGTTAAAAACATGAGAATATTGTAGCACAGATTTTAGTACGGATCTTTCCAATGCGGTTGTTGCGATTCGGGGGCGAAAAAGTTGGTTTTCGGGTCGATGCCGTCGGGTAAATAGGACACGTTCGACATTCTAAAGCCCGGTTTCCATTGTTGTTTTTCGCCGGACTGTGATCGTCCGAAACCTAATTCGCCCATCAATTTCGTGTCGGCGTTGCGCAGGTGCAACGGGACGGGGAGGTGCGCGGTTTGTTTGGCGAGGTTTTTGGCTTCCGCCCAAGCCTCGTAACTCTCGCGCGATTTTTTGGCTTTCGCCAACGCGGCGGCGACGTGGCTCAAGATGATTCCGCCCTCTGGCATGCCGACGCGTTCGATGGACATGAATGCGGATAATGCCAAATTCAGCGCGCCATTTCCCGCCAAACCGATGTCCTCGCTCGCGAAAATGACCATGCGACGGGCGATGAATTTCGGATCTTCACCTGCCTCGACCATACGTGCGAGGTAATATAATGTTGCGGTTGGGTCGCTGGCGCGCATGGATTTAATGAACGCGGAAATGTGATAGGAATGTTCGCCGCCGGTTTTGTTATAGTTCGGCTGCCGTCGTCCGACCGCCTGTTCGACGATTTCGGGCGTGACTTTTTCGGTCATGCCGAGTGCCAGTTCGAGATTTCCCAGCGCCGTTCGCGCATCGCTGCCCGACATCGCAACTAATAAATCGAGAGCTTTCGGCGTGACGCGTTTGACGGCTTTTTCGGATTTTATCGCACGCTGTAAAATTTCGCGAATATTTTCCGTGGTCAGAGGTTCGAGCACCACCACGCGCGAACGCGATAATAGCGGCGAAATAACTTCAAACGACGGATTTTCAGTAGTCGCGCCGATCAAAATTATCAGACCTGATTCCACGTGGGGCAGGAACGCGTCCTGTTGGGCTTTGTTGAAACGATGAATTTCGTCGACAAACAGGATCGTGCGGATTTGCAGATTCCAGTTTTGCCGCGCGCGGACGATGACGTCCTCAACGTCGGCTTTTTTGGCGATAACGGCGGAAATTTCGATGAAATCCGCGTCCATTTCGCGCGCAATAATTCGCGCCAAAGTCGTTTTACCCGTACCCGGCGCACCCCAAAAAATCAATGAAACAGGTTCTTTCTTGTCGACAATTTTGCGCAAAATACCATCGCTGCCGACCAACTTTTCCTGACCAACCACATCGTTCAGCGTTTGCGGGCGCATACGTTCCGCCAAAGGAACTGCTCTCTCGTTCTCCATGCTACCATTCTATCACAAAATATGTTATGATGTCCGACATGAGCAAAATAAATTGGGATATGATACAGGGCGTCGATCGCGAGCGTCCGGCGGAACTACAAAATCGTTGGGACGCGGCGCTAGGTGAAACGGCGATGACGCTTTTTCCGGGCGTGAATTGGGGGGGGGTTGATTTAGTCGCTGAGCTCGAAAAACTGACTCACGCGAATTTTCATCGTGAACACGAAAAATTAATTCTCGGGCTTAATGGTCCAGGCGCATCGGGTAAGGGCACGTTTGGGCGTCATATTCTGACAACTAAAGGTTATCTGAAAATCGTCAATGACACAACCCGCGCCAAGCGCGATGGCGAGGTTGAAGGTGAAGATTATTATTACATCAGCGAGGAAGAATTTTTTAAACGGCGCGATGCGGGCGAATATTTAATGACTCTCGAGCGGCCAGGTCGCGGTTGGTATGGCACACGAATCAGCGAAGTTGCTCTAAAACTGGCGCAATCCAGGAAGGGTGTCTTGTTCGAGGATAATCCGGAAAATCAAATAAAATTATTTAACAGTGATTTTATTAGGGAACAAAAGAATGTTGATCTGGCGACAATGGAGATTTTGCCGCGAACACCGCTCATCGAAACATCGATCATTCAATTGCAAAAACGCCTATCGGAAGAACCTGATCCGGCAAAACGAATTCTCACCCAACCGGTTTTCGAGGCAACTCTCGGCGACCGGCAAGTCGACGAATTCATGCATTTCGAAAAGTTAGCGCAACAGCCCGGCGTCCAACCCGTTGTCGTAATGAGCGGCGACGCCGATCGTGCCAAACATTTGATCGATCGCCTGCCACTCTAAGTAATTTTGCGCACAAGGAAGATTTTCGCAAGATCTAGGTCTATGTTATAATCGTTCATTATGAAACGTTACAATCCATCTGAAATCGAGCCGAAATGGCAAAAAATTTGGGAAGAGGGCGAGTCTTTCGCGGCGCAGGACAATTCCACCAAACCAAAAAAATATGTCGCGGGACAATTTCCGTATCCGTCAGGTGCGGGTTTGCACGCTGGTCACACGCGGGTTTATAGCATCGTCGATGCTACGGCGCGTTTTTATCGCCAAAATGGCTACGAAGTTCTGAATCCGATGGGCTGGGATACGTTCGGTATGCCGGCGGAAAATTATGCCATCAAAACCGGCATTTCGCCCCAGGCAGCGACCAAAACCAACATTGCGAATTTTAAACATCAGTTCAAACGTCTCGGTGTTTCGATCGATTGGGACAGGGAAATCAACACTTCGCACCCTGAATACTACAAATGGACGCAGTGGATTTTTGCGCAGTTATATAAAAAGGGTTTAGCGTATCGCGCGGAAAATTATCAGTGGTGGTGTCCGATCGACAAAACCGTTCTCGCCAACGAACAGGTCGAAAACGGCAAATGTTGGCGTTGCGGATCAGAGGTCGAAAAGAAAAAAATGCGCCAGTGGTTTTTCCGAATCACCAAATATGCGGAAGAATTGTTGGCTGGACTCGACGATCTCGATTGGCCTGAGGGTGTTAAGGCGGCGCAGCGCAACTGGATCGGTAAATCGACCGGTGCCGAAATCGATTTCGAGGTCGAGGATTACCCGCATTTTATTGACAAACGAAATCCCCTGCGGTCCGATAAACCGTTCACTAAACGCAAAATTATTCAAGCCTTCGTTCATGATCCGAAAACCAACAAATATTTGTTCGTAAAGTGGAAAAAATTCCCCTGGACGTCGTGCGTGATCGGTGGCATCGAGGGCGACGAGGACGCCGTGGCAGTGGCACGACGCGAAATCCTTGAGGAAACTGGGTATAAAAACCTGAAATTTGAACGGGTTTTGGGTAAGTTAAGGTCGGAATTTTACGCGGCGAATAAGGAAGTAAATCGCGATACTGATGCGACACAAGTTTTGTTTACATTAGAAAACGACGAACGCGCTAAAGTATCGGCGGAAGAGGATGCGATCCAAGAGCCGGTTTGGCTGGACCGTAGCGAGTGTCAATACGATGACATGCCAAACTATGACGAAACGATGTTGGCGTTCGAACGCATCGACGGCAAACGCCCGACGCACAAAATCACGACATTTACAACGCGACCCGACACGATGTTCGGCATTACTTTCCTGGTCCTCGCACCCGAACACCCGATGGTTGGGAAAATTACCACCGAGGAATACGCCCGCGAAGTCGAGAAGTATCGCGCCGCAACTCTGAAAAAATCCGACATCGAACGCCAGGAAAACAAAGAAAAAACCGGCGTATTCACCGGCGCATACGTGATTAATCCGGCGAATGGTGAACGCGTGCCGGTTTGGGCCGGTGATTTCGTTATTGCCGGCTATGGCACAGGCGCGATTTTGGCGACGCCGGCGCACGACGAACGCGACTGGGAATTCGCCGTGAAATTCAACCTCCCGATCAAAGTAGTCCTAAATCCGACGTCGATTGATTCGAAAGATCTATCGCAGGAAATCCAAAAAATGACAAATGGCGACGAATTCAATCACGCTTTTCATGATGAAGGTGTGATGGTTAATTCTGGCGAATTTAGCGGTCTGTCGTCGCCCGAAATGCGCGAAAAAGTCGTCAAATGGTTGGCACAGCGCGGTGCGGCGCGGTTCAAAACGACTTATAAAATGCGCGATTGGCTGATTTCACGCCAGCGTTATTGGGGCGCGCCGATTCCGATCGCGTATGATAAGGACGGCAACGAACATCTGATCCCCGACGATCAATTGCCGGTAATTCTGCCGAAAATTGACGATTACAAACCGGACGATTCGGGTCGGTCGGCGCTCGCCAAATCGCCAGAATTTACGAAAGTTATCATCGATGGCATCGAGATGACCCGCGAAACTGACACGATGGACGGATTCGCCTGTTCGTCATGGTATCTGCTACGTTACGCCGATCCGCGCAATGGTCAACACGCGTGGGATCCAAAAAAAGTTAATTTTTGGAATCCGGTCGACTATTACGTCGGCGGCGAGCATTCGACGACGCATATGTTATATGTTCGAATGTGGACGATGTTTTTCCGCGAACTCGGGTTAACGGACTTTTCCGAACCGATCACGAAATTTATGAAAAATGGTCAGATTTTGGCGGCGGACGGCACAAAAATGTCCAAATCGAAAGGCAACACCATCGACCCCCTCGAAGTCATCGATTCCGGATACGGCGCGGACGCGCTCCGCACCTATATCCTATTTATGGTCCCACCCGATATGGACGCAGCGTGGAGCTTGCAGGGTCTAGGTGGCGTCCATCGTTTCCTCGGGCGGGTGTGGAATCTGGTGCAGGAGTATGTAGAATTGAGCGACGCGAGCCGTTTCGGACCGCCGACCTCTTGCTCTGTGAGTGAGGCGGGACGAAATGGTGAGAAGGAGCGGGATAATGACGGTCTTAATCGTATCATTCACAAAACCATCAAAAAAGTCACGAACGACATGCGCCGCAGTAGTTTCAATACGGCGATTGCGGCGTTGATGGAATGCACGAACGAGCTGTACAAATTAAAGGAAAATGGCTTTAATGATGAGTGGCGAAAGGCGCTGTCGGACATGATGCTGCTGCTCGCGCCGTTTGCGCCCCATATGGCGGCGGAATTGTTCGAACAACTCGGCAACAAGGAAATGGTTGAACAGGCTACCTATCCGACTTGGGACGAGAAATACCTAGTTTCCGACGTGATGACGATCGCGGTCCAGGTCAACGGCAAACTCCGCGCCACCATCACCGTTCCCGTCGACGCCGATCGCGCCGAAATCGAAAAAACCGCCCTCGCCCACGAAAACGCCGCCAAATTCATCGGTGGCAAAAAACCGAAAAAGATCATCTACGTGCCGGGCAAAATCGTGAACGTTGTGATCTAAAATGTCCCTAAATGACTATGACCAACCCCCGTTAAAGTGACCAAAAAGCGACTACGAGAATGTCCCTAATAATGTCCCTGTAAAAAACTGTTGCGCAAAATAAAAAAACGTGCTAAAATGTTCACGAAATATTAGACAACGTTCTCGGGACGTTCGTAAGTCCTCTGTTAAATTGACATCTCACGCGTCGATGAAACAGTGGAAACTGCAAATCTCGGGACGTTTTAAGTGGAAAAGGGAAGTATGAAAAGTATATTCGGTACCAAACTTGGTATGACCCAGATCATCGGCGAGAATGGCGTAATGATTCCCATTACGTTGCTTCAGGCCGCCCCTTGCACTGTAACTCAAGTCAAAACTGTCGAAAATGACGGTTATACAGCAGTGCAGGTCGGTTTTGGTGATGGGAAAAACTTGAGCAATGCCGTCGCCGGACACGTCAAGGAATCTGGCGTTACTCCTAAAACCTTGCGTGAAATCCGCATTGATGACAAGGAGTTAGGGGAAATCAAAGTCGGCGATAAAATATCCGCCGACATTTTTTCTGTTGGCGACAGCGTAGACGTCAGCGGGATCAGCAAAGGTAAAGGCTGGGCGGGTACGATCAAACGCTACAATTTTAAACGCCATCGCAAAACGCACGGCGGTAAGGGTAACACCCGCAAGGTCGGTTCGATCGGCTCGATGTATCCGCAAAAAGTCATGAAAGGTCATCCAATGGCAGGTCAAATGGGCGCGGAAAATACCACTGTCAAGAATTTGACCGTGGCTTATTTAGATACAGAGCGAAATCTGATCGGTGTTAAGGGCGCAGTGCCCGGTCCGAAAAAAGGCATCGTCGAGATCAATGGAAAGGAGACGAAGTAATGGCTGACGTTAAATTAGACAAATCAGTATTTGCCGTCGAAGTTCCGAATCATGAACTGTTGAAATTGGCATACGAAGCGCATTTGGCGGCGAATCGTCAAGTCGGCGCGAAAACTCTGCGTCGCGGCGAGGTTAGCGGCGGTGGCAAGAAACCGTGGCGACAAAAAGGTACAGGTCGAGCCCGTTTCGGTTCGTCCCGCAACCCGATTTGGCGCGGCGGTGGTGTGGCGTTCGGTCCTCTCGGGATTGAGAACTACAACAAAACTATCGCGAAGAGCGCGAAACGCGTCGCATTGCGCCAAGCATTAACTTTGGCGAATCAAGACAAGAAGATTGTCATCATCGACACATTTGCTTGTCCGAATGGCAAAACCAAAGAAACTGTGGCGCTTCTAAACAAGTATAAAGTTTCCGATCAAGAGAACGTTTTATTGGTCGTCAGTGTCAAAGATGATTTGGTCATTCGCGCCACGAGCAATTTGCAAAATGTTAAGGTGGTCAATCCGACGTACTTGAGCGTATTCGACATCTTAAACGCCGACAAAATTTTGATCAGCGAGAAGGCTTTGCCGATGATCGTTGAATGGCTGAAAGGAGATAAATAATGTTAATTACTCCACGCATTAGCGAAAAAAGTTACAAATTGACGGTCGGAAATATTTACGTTTTCGATGTGCCAGTTTCCGCGAATAAAGCGGAGGTCATCGCAGCGATCAAAGCGCAGTATCCGGACGTTAAAATCGCGGATGTGCGATTGATGATTACGAAAGGCAAAGCTAAAGCCGTAAATCGCGGCAAGCGATCACGCCCAGGCGTTGCCACACGCAAGGACGTCAAGAAAGCGTACGTCACAGTGCGCGAGGGCAAGATCGAAATTGCGGCGTTCAACGAAGTCGCGAATCAAATGCAATCTGAACCGACCAAGGAAACTAAGGTCGAATCCAAAGTAAAGGCTGGGGCGGAAACGAAGAAAGCAGGTTTGCTGACACGTCGCCGCACTGGCAACAGAGGAGATAAATAATGGCTATTACTAAAATGAAACCAACTACACCGGCGCGTCGCGGTATGACGACTGCTGATTTAGACAGCATCACCACCAAGAAGCCGGTTAAATCGCTGGTCACGGTCAAGAAAAAAACCGCGGGTCGCAATAATCAGGGTCGCATCACTACCCGTCATCACGGCGGCGGTGCGAAACAATTTTTGCGCAATGTGAATTTTAACCTCGCACCCGGGTCGGTTGCGACAATCGAACATATTGAATATGATCCGAATCGCAGCGCCCGCATCGCTCGTGTTCGCGACGAGAGTGGCGAATTGCACTATATTATCGCGGCGAACGGTATGACACAGGGTCAGAAGGTCCGCGTTGCCGGCGATTCCGCGGTCGCGGTCGAAACTGGCAACCGTATGATGTTGCGAGATATTCCGACCGGCGCCACGATCCACAATATCGAAATTACGATCGGCAAGGGCGCGCAAGCGGTTCGTGCCGCTGGCGCTCGCGCTCAGCTAACCGCCAAAGAGGGCGATTACGCGATGGTCAAAATGCCATCGGGTGAAGTCCGCAAATTTCGTTTGGAATGTATGGCAACGATCGGCGCGGTCGGCAACGAACAGCACCAAAACATTAAAATCGGCAGCGCTGGACGCAAACGTCGCATGGGCATCCGCCCAACTGTTCGCGGTGTCGTCATGAACGCCGTCGATCACCCGCACGGTGGTGGTGACGGTGGTCGCCATGGTACTGGCAAAGCACCGCGCACGCCGTGGGGTCAATTGACCATCGGCTATCGCACGCGCCATCGTAAATCAACTAACAAGATGATTGTCCGTAGTCGCCACGAAGCGAAGAGGAGGAAATAAGATATGAGTAGAAGTTTGAAAAAAGGTCCATTTATCGACGCGAAGTTGGCGAAGAAAGTCGCTGCGTTGAGTGCTGATGATCGCACGGTCATCAAGACTTGGGCGCGCGCCTGCACGATTTCGCCGGAGATGGTCGGAAAAACCATCGCCGTTCACAATGGTCGCGTTCACGTTCCAGTTTTCATCAGTGAAAACATGGTCGGTCATAAATTAGGCGAATTCGCGCCAACCCGCAAATTCCGCAAACACGGAGGTAAGCAGAAATGAACGAGTTAACAACTGTTCGCGCATACCTTAAAGAGTTGCGCATGACCCCGCGCAAAGTCGCGTTGGTCGCTGCCTTAGTCCGTGGTCGCACGGTCGAGGACGCGTTGGTTATCTTGAACCACACGCCGAAACGCGCCGCTAAACCGCTCGCGAAATTGATCGCCAGCGCGCGTGCGAATGCAACAAATAATCACGGCTTAAAGGCTGAAGGTCTGAAAATCACCACGTTGTCGGTAACGAGTGGTTCACGTTTGAAGCGATTTCGTCCGGTGTCGCGCGGTATGGCGCATCCGTTCCAGAAACGCACATCGAACGTTTTAATCGAAGTTTCCGGCGAAATTAAACCCGCCAAGAAACCAACGAAAACTCCTGAAACAGAGGATAAGAAAGGAGATAAATAATGGGACAAAAAGTTAGCCCGATTAGCATGCGGTTGCAAGTAACCAAAGACTGGGCAAGTAAGTGGTTTGCTCCCGGCAAGAAAGAATACGCCAAAACTTTGGCGAATGATTTGAAATTACGCGCCGCGATTGAAAAGAAATTTGAAACGCGTGCTGTAATCAATAACATCGACATCGAACGCAGTGCAAATTCGACCACTGTTACAGTGTGGACGAGCAAAGCCGGTATCGTGATCGGTCGCGGTGGCGAGGGCGTGCAGGCTCTGCGCGCAGAACTCGAAAAGATTGCCGGTGAACCGATTCGTTTGAATATCGAAGAGATCCGAAAACCCGACCTCGCCGCGAAAATTGTCGCCGAAAATATCGCCCGACAATTGGAGCATCGCATCAATTTCCGTCGCGCGATGAAAATGGCGCTGCAAAATGTGATGGCAGCGGGTGCAAAAGGTATTCGCATCGAGGTTGCTGGTCGTTTGAATGGCGCGGAAATGTCGCGTCGCGAGAAGATGATCGACGGCAGCGTTCCGCTGCACACCCTGCGCGCGAATATCGATTATCACTTGGCGGTCGCCAAAACTCCCGCCGGCACAATCGGTATTAAAGTTTGGATAAACAAAGGGGAGCGAAGATAATGTTATTACCAAAGAAGACTAAATTCCGCAAGGCGTTCAAGGGACGCAATAACGGCGTCGCAACGCGTTGCAATTACGTGGCGTTTGGCGATTACGGTTTGCAAAGTTTGGACAACGAACGCATTTCGTCGCGCCAAATCGAATCGGCGCGCCGCGCGATGAGCGGACATACTAAACGCGGCGGCAAGATCTGGATCAGGATTTTCCCGCAAACCCCAATTACCCGCAAGCCACTGGACGTGAAAATGGGCGGCGGCAAAGGCTCGCCGGAATTTTGGGTTGCCAAAGTTAAAAAAGGCACAGTTATGTTTGAAATGAACGGTGTCGACGAGGAAACTGCACGCGAAGCCATGCGCCTCGCGGGGCATAAATTGCCGGTTAAAGTACGATTCGTGAAACGGGAGGAGGCATAATGGCGAAGAAAGAAGTTAAAGAAGCTGAAGTCGCGAAAAAGGTTTCGGCAAAAGACGTCAAGAAAGACGCTGCTAAGGTCGCTAAAGCCGTTTCGGAAACCGCGAAAGATTTGCGCGCGCTAACCGAACAGCAATTGCAAGGATTGCTTCAGACCGCGAAAGCGGATCTGTTACGAGCGCAAAAAATGTTGAAATCGAACGAATTACCGGCATCGCATGTGATCCGAAAAACGAAAAAACTGATCGCGCGCATTCACACGGTATTAGTTGAAAAAAGTAATGAGAAGGAGGCGAAATGAGTAAGCGCACAATTACCGGTGTTGTAACATCGGACGGTAGTGACAAAACCATCGTGGTGACGCGCACAACGCGCGAAACTCACCCGCTGTATGGCAAGAAATTCACCGCCAGTCGCAAATTCCACGCTCATGACGAGAAAAATGAAGCCAAAAAAGGCGACATTGTCGTGATCGAGGAGAGCCGACCGATTTCCAAGACTAAAACTTGGACGTTAAAATCCATCGTCCAACACGGTCAGGAAGAAATCGAGATCAAGAAAACTGCGGTTGAGGAAGAAATGGAAGCCGCAAATACTGAAACCGTCGAGTCGGCGGAAGAAAAGGAGGTCGAATGATCCAACCTCAAACAATGTTAAAAGTTGCTGACAACAGCGGCGCAAAGTCCATCATGTGTATTCACATTTTGGGCGCGACGCGAGCGCGTTATGCTCGCGTGGGCGACGTCTTTGTCGGCAGCGTTAAGGTCGCCGATCCGCGCGGCAACACCAAGAAAAAGGCTGTTGTGCGTTGCGTGGTCGTCCGCACCAACGAAAAAATCCGCCGCAAGGACGGTTCGACGATTCGTTTCGACGAAAACGCTTGCGTGTTAATTAACGACGACAAGACGCCAAAAGCCACCCGCGTATTCGGTCCGATCCCGCGCGAGTTGCGCGATCTCGGTTACGCTAAAATTGTGTCGCTCGCACCGGAGGTACTATGAAACGAATTGTTAAAGACCAGTTAGTGAAAATTATCGCCGGAAATAACAGGGGCAAAATCGGAAAAGTTACTCGAGTTAGTGATAATCAGGTTTGGGTTGAGGGCATAAATAACCGCGAACGACACGTTCGCGCGACGCAATACAACCCGCGTGGCGGCAAAAAAGACATTCAACTCCCCGTCGATGTTTCCAATGTCGCATTAGTGGTGGAAAATGTCAAAGACGCCGAAAAAACCAGCAAGATTTCGTTCCAAGTCAAAAATGGCGCGAAAACTCGCGTGGCAAAACTCAATAATAAGGAGGTCAAATAATGGCTGAAGTTAAGAAGAAAACTGTGGCTGTCACCCCGAGTAAAGCTGAAGAGTCCAAAAAAGATTCCTCGACTAGCGCTCGGAATGACAAAAAGCCTGTGGCGACTGCCAAGTACACGCCGCGCCTCAAAGCGCTGTATCGCACTAAAATCGTGCCGGAACTCCTTAAAGAACTGGATGCGAAAAATGTGCATCAATTGCCGCGGCTCACGAAAATCGTGGTCAGCAGCGGTACGGGTCGCAACAAAGAAAACAAGTCGTATCAGGCAGCGGTGCTCAACACCCTGACGCGCATCACCGGTCAAAAACCAGTGGCGCGTTTGGCGAAGAAATCCATCGCGACATTCAAAATTCGCGCCAAAATGGGTGCGCCGGTCGGTGTCAATGTGACATTGCGTGGTGAAAAAATGTTTGAATTCCTCGATCGTTTGATCAACGTGGCGATGCCGCGCATCCGCGACTTCCACGGCGTTTCGGCGAAAGCTTTCGATAAAAACGGCAACTATAATTTAGGTCTGCTCGAACAATCGATCTTTCCCGAATTAACATTCGAAGAAACCGCGATTTTGCATGGTTTGCAGGTTACTTTTGCCATCCAAAACGGCGCACCTGAAAGTTCACGCAAATTACTCGAAAAATTCGGAATTCCATTTGAAAAGGAGGCTAAATAATGGCTAAAAAATCAATTTTGGCACGTGATGCCAAGAAGCAGAAGATGATTGAACAGTACGCCGCGAAACGTGCGGAATTAAAAGCCGCCGGCGACAACGAAGCGTTGCAAAAACTGCCGCGCAACTCGTCACCGACGCGCGCGAAAAACCGCTGCGTCGAAACCGGTCGACCGCATTCATACATGAGAAAGTTCGGATTAAGTAGAATAAGTTTCCGCGAACACGCGTCGAAAGGCGAAATTCCCGGAGTAATAAAGTCAAGTTGGTAAGAAAGGAGAAAGAAAAGATATGAGTTTACAAAGTACAGATCCCATTGCTGACCTCTTGACTCGCATTCGAAATGCCATCGCGGTCGGCAAAAACGAAGTTCGTTTGCCCAGCAGTAAAATGAAACTAACGATCGCTAAAGAGTTGGTCAAAAACGGTTATTTGGCGGATGTCAAAACCGAAAAGAAATCGCCGCGCGATGAGTTGATCGTGCTGATCAATAAAGAGGGCGAAAGTCCCGTTATCACCGAAATCGACCGCGTCAGCAAACCGGGTCGCCGCGTTTACGCCGGCGTATCCGAAATTCCCAAAGTCAAATCAGGTCGCGGTGTCATGATCGTTTCGACATCAAAAGGTATCATGACCGGCACAGAAGCCATCAAAAATCGCCTCGGTGGCGAGTTAATATGTAAGGTTTATTAGGAAAGGAAAGGAAGAAATGTCAAGAATCGGAAAACTGCCAATCGCCATTCCGGCGGGTGTGACAATCACGGTTGAACCTGATTTCATCACCGCAAAAGGGGCGAAAGGCGAATTAAAACAATTCACATTGCCAGAAGTCGACGTGAAGGTTGAGGGCGATCAAGTGATCGTTACTCGCAAAAACGATGAAAAGTTAGCACGCAGCCAACACGGTTTAATGCGCGCACTGATCAATAACATGGTCATCGGTGTGAGCAAGGGTTTTGAAAAGAAACTCGAGGTCAACGGCGTCGGTTTTCGTTTGGTCGGAAAAGGACCGCAGGAAATCGAAATGTCGCTCGGTTTCTCGCACCCCGTGACCTATAAAGCGCCGCAGGGCGTGACGCTCGCGACCAACAAAATGGAAATCACCGTCAGCGGTATTTCTAAACAACAGGTTGGACAGGTTGCCGCCGAAATCCGCGCACTAAAGAAACCTGAACCATACAAGGGCAAGGGCATTAAATACAGCGGTGAAACAATTTTGCGCAAAGCAGGAAAGGCAGGGAAGAAATAATGGCACAATTATCTAATTTACAGTTGCGCAAGAATCGCGTGCGCGCCCGCGTCGGCGGCACAGCGGAAAAACCGCGTTTAACGGTGCTGATTTCCGCGACCAACGTGTCCGTCCAATTGATCAACGATGTTGAGGGTAAAACTTTGGCATCAGCGACCACGATTGGCAAGAAAATGACCGGTACATTAACCGAAAAAGCCGCAAAAATCGGTGAAGAAATCGCCGTGGCCGCGAAAAAGGCGAAGATCAAAACGATCGTGTTCGATCGCAACGGTCGAAAATATGCGGGACGATTAAAAGCGTTGGCGGACGCCGCGCGTAAAGGAGGCTTGGAGTTTTAATTATGAGTGAAGAAATTAAGAATTTAGAAGCACAAGAGGTCGCAGTGGAAAAATCAAGCGGAAGCGAAACTACTTCTCGCGCAGGCTCTGCGGTTACGACCGCAGTGGCAGCAGCCGAACCCCGTAACGACGGGCGTGAGGATACGGTGCGCGAAAGTAGTGAGGTGGAAGCGGTAAAATCTAGCAGACCAGACGCTCCTGCGTCTGCCAAAAACGGCGAGCGCCCAACGCGCAAGTTCGGCACTGGCAGCAATTTCAGCAGCGAAAACATGACCGCTGAAAAAGGCAGACGCGGTGAACGCAGTCGCGGTGAGCGCGGCGGCAAAAACAATCGCCGCGGCGACAACAAACCCGCCGAAGCAAAAATCTTTGAAGAGCAAACCATTTCGGTCGATCGTGTATCGCGCGCCGTCAAAGGCGGCCGCCGTTTCCGCTTCAAAGCATTAGTTGTCGTCGGCGACAAGAAGAACAAAGTTGGCGTCGGCGTCGCCAAGGGTCAAGACGTCCAGGCGGCAGTTCAAAAAGCCAGCGAAACCGCCAAAAAACACCTGATCAATATCCCGATCGTCAACAACACAATTCCGCACGAAGTCGAAATCAAACTCGGTGGCGCGCGCGTGTTATTGAAACCCGCCGCTCCTGGTACGGGCATCATCGCCGGTGGCGTAGTGCGTTCGGTCATCGGTGTTACGGGCATCACAAACTTGCTAAGCAAATCGCTCGGCTCAACCAATAAAGTCAATATCGCCTATGCGACCGTTGACGCCCTGCGCTCTCTCGTTCCAAAATCCGAATGGATCACTAACGATAAAAAACCCGCGAAAAAGGAGACGAAATAATGAAATATAACGATTTACAAACGAACAGCACGAAAGACCGCAAACGCGTCGGTCGCGGCATCAGTTCCGGATACGGCAAAACCGCCGGACGTGGCACGAAGGGTCAAGGCGCACGCACGGGCAAGAAACTGCGCCCAACATTCGCCGGTGGACAATTACCAATTGTCCAAGGTGTTCCGAAACTGCGCGGTTTCAAGAGCAAGCGCGTTCCGGCACAGGTCGTTTACACCGATCAATTAAACACTGTCAAGGGCGCGAAAATCGACAACTTTGCGTTATTCGACGCCGGTTTGATTTCAACACCGTATCATGCGGTTAAAGTCATCGCCCGCGGTGAATTGACATGTAAAGCTACTGTCGAAATCTCGGCAATGAGCAAATCGGTCATCGAAGTTTTGGCTAGTAACGGTGGAAAATTTGTAAAAACCCCCGTCCCCATCAAAAAATCTACCAAACCCGCCGAAGATAAGCCGGAAAAAGTCGAAAAATAGTTTCGGTCCGTCATTGTCGGACTTAATCCGACAGTCCAGTTATATTATGTCGCCTTTGGCGACTCATCATCGACTGGATTCCGCGTCAAGCGCGGAATGACGAGCAAGAAGAGCAACTGACTGCTCCAAATCCCCGCAAAAACGGGGATTTTTTGTTATTTCCAAAAATCCGCATTTATCCATTGCATTTTTTTGTAAAGTGTGCTATAATGGTAAGAGAAGATAATGTTAATTTTAGAAGTTTAGGAGCAAATATGTCGAGAGAGAGTATAAAAATAATCAACAGCGACACTCATCACGGGTTATTTAGTAAAAATGCGCTTACTAACCCCCCCGCAGATGCGAAATCGGTACACTGGTCGAGGGGTATACGCAGACCGGCGCAAAACGATGAGGGTAAGTGGTATTTAGAAGTCCGTTGCCCTTTTTCTGATCGTGATATAGACACCGACGAAGAAGACGATAAAGATTATCTGAAAGATGACGGTGGATACAATACCCGAGTCAATAAAGATCCGTGCGAACCGGCGGTTATAACGGCGGCGTGTGCAGCCATGGCAAAATACCGGCAATCACAGATTGAAGACGCTCAAGCCAAATTGCATCCGACCAAGAGTTGGCTTCAAGAGAGATTTCCAAAATTGTTCCCATCAGAGAGTGCGCCAGAACTGGAGCATAAGTATGTTAAGACAGCGACAGTGGGCGAGGTGATAGAAATAGACTATCAAGCGATCAGAAATGATAATTTATGTATAGGTGCGTTGTGCGGTAAATACAAGGAACGTCTAGTTGACAGATTGCAAGCAATCTATTCTAAGGCCCGTAGCGAAAATGATAGACCATTTACGAAAGAGGAGAGAGTCGAAGTGGGTTCTCTGATGGATACGATTGCCGATTTGGAAAATGGCGTCGATATATTCGAGATGACTCCGGAAGAAGAAGCCTGGATCAAATTGGCGAACGGCGAAGTTTAATCTTAATCTCGTATCGTTTGATTTTTTTCGCGTAATCATGTAAAATGTTCCCTAGACAATTTTAGAGAAGGGGAAAACATTGAATTGGCGTATAATTTTCAGGTCACTCAAGAATCGCGACATGCTGCGGCGGGTGTTAGCGGTGCTCGGTATCATTATCATTTATCGGTTTTTGGCGAATATACCCGTGCCGGCGGCGGAACCGAAAGTTTTGAAGGATATTATTGATCAGGCGCTCGGTAATAATAACTTTACTGGATTTTTGAATCTATTGTCTGGCGGCGCGTTGTCGTCGTTTTCGATTATGATGGTCGGCATGTCGCCGTACATTACGGCATCGGTCATCACACAACTCCTAACGAAAGCTGTGCCGAGGTTGGAGGAAATGAACAACGATGGTGAATCGGGTCGCCGCAAAATCAATCAATGGACGCGTATTATTGCATTGCCGCTGGCGATTTTGCAATCGGTGGCGTTTATTTTTATCCTGCGTTCGCCCGGTAATCCGCTCGACGGGATTGCGATGTCGACGAATCAATGGGTGATTGCGGTGGCGGCGATGGCGGCGGGGGCGATGATGTTGATGTGGCTCGGTGAAATTATCACGGAAAAGGGTGTCGGAAACGGTATTTCGCTGATCATTTTTGCGGGTATTATTTCGCAAATGCCGAAAACGTTGGGCAGTTTGGGCATGGCGATGTTCAATGTGCCGAACGCAGATCAAGCGTTTCATCTGTTTAACTGGTTCACGATCCCGTTTCTAAATAACGCGGCAACGTGGTTGACACTTGGACTCGGGATAATTAGTTTGGTGGTGTTGTATCTACTGGTCAAGATTAACGAAGGTCAACGTATTGTCACAATCAATTACGCCAAACGCGTGCACGGCAACAGCGCGTATGGCGGCATCAAATCAATTTTGCCAATCAAGTTAATTACAGCGGGCGTGATCCCGGTGATCTTCGCGGTGGCGTTTTTGGCGTTGCCGGCATTTGTCGGACAATTATTGGTTGCGACCAAAACCAATGTGGAACTGGGTCAGAATCTGATTTTGTGGTTCCAGCGTTCGGGTTCGGGGACTTTCACGCCGGGCGGTGACATAACACAGTTTATCTATCCGGTGGCGTATTTTGTATTAGTGGTCGCATTCACGTATTTCTACACCTCAATCGTGTTTAACGCCAACGAAATCGCCGATAATTTACAAAAACAGGGCGGTTTTATCGAGGACGTGCGTCCCGGCAAACAGACCGAAAAATATCTGAAAAAGATTGTGAATCGTTTGACATTGTTCGGATCGATCGCGCTCGGATTGATTGCAATTTTGCCGTTCGTGTTTGAATATGTTTTTATCCAACTCGGACTCGGCAACGAGGCGCGGAATTTGGCAATTGGCGGTACGGGGTTGCTCATCGTGATTTCGGTCGCGCTTGAATCACTGCGGCAACTCAATTCGCGCGCATTAATGGTAACTTACGACGAGTATAAATAGGAGAAAATAGGGTGGTAAAAAAGCGTCTCAAACTCAAACCTGCGAAAAAGTCCGGTGGCATATTTTCGAAAATGGTCACGGTTTTGCTGTCGATACTGCTATTTTGCGGGTTTGTGGTATGCAGTTTCTTGCTCATAAGATTTTTCACGAGCGACGATCGACCAAACGATGACGGCATCGACGCCACCGAGGTCTTGAATCTGGATACCAAGGAAGTTACAGAGGAGGATAAGGACGAATATACGGTTGCGCCCAACCGTCCGCGATATTTATTTATGCCGTCGATTGGCGTTGAGCGCGCGCGGGTCAAGGAAATCGGTCTCAAACAACCGAATGCACAGGGTTTTCAGCAGATGGAAGCTCCCAGCAACATCTATGACGTTGGTTGGTATAATTGCCAGAAAAATCCGGTCGTGGCGCAACGTTGTCTCGCCGAACCGGGCGGTGAACCGGTCGTGCCGGGCGGCGGCGACATGGAAAACGCTGTGATTATGGACGGTCATACTTGTTTTTCTAAAACTTTCGTCTGTATTTTTGATAATTTGAGTAATTTGAAAGCGGGCGATACCGCCACGGTTCAGTTGGGCGATGGCACAAAAATTAATTACGTAGTCAAAAAAGTCGAGATCAAAAATTTGGACGATGTCGATATGGTCGCGCTCTCGCACCCAATCGAATCCGGCAAAGAGGGAATGAATCTCATCACCTGTATCGGTCGCTACAACGGCGCAACCGACGCCAACGGCGCCCTAACCGCCAGCCAACGCGTGTTGGTTTGGACGGTTCGCGAATAAGTAATGTCATCCCGAGCGCAGTCGAGGGATCGTTCGCTAGTAATGTCACTACCCGACTTGTTCGGGTAATCCATTAACTTACTCATGGATATTCGGAACAAGTCCGAATATGACAATAAAACTTTCAATCAAACAGCGGTGTGCTAAAATAGCGTTCGCCAGTGTCGGGGAGGAGAGTGACGACGGTTTTGCCTGGTCCCAGTTTACGGGCGAGTTTTAGGGCGGCGGCGATATTTGTACCGCTGGATATGCCGCAAATTAAACCCTCTAACCTTGCCAAATCTTTCGATGCCTGAACGGCTTCCGCGTCGGTGACGACCTCGACGTGGTCGTAAATTTTTTGGTTGAGGTTATCGGGAACTAAACCATCGCCGATTCCCATTTGAATGTGCGTGCCGATTTTTCCGCCCGATAAAATTGCGCTATTTTCGGGTTCGAGTGCCCAAATTTCGACGTCAGGGTATTTTTCCCGAATATGACCGCCAACACCGCTGATGGTGCCGCCTGTGCCGATACCGGCGCAAAAACCGTGGATCTCTTTACCGACCTGTCGCAGAATCTCCGCACCAGTTTTGCGATAATGCACAGCGGGGTTGTCCGGATTTTCGAATTGCATCGGGGTGAACACTTTGGGATTTTCGGATTTCAGGCGGTGAAGCGTTTGTAAACACTCGTCAATGCATTTACCAATGTCGCCATCGTCTTTGACGAGAATGACTTCCGCGCCATAGGCTCTGATTAATTTGCTGCGTTCTTCGCTGACTGAATCGGGCATAATGATGATCGTTTTGTAACCCCGCACCGCACCAACGAGCGCCAGACCGATACCTTGATTACCGCTGGTGACCTCGACGATCACGCTGTCCGGTTGGATGTCGCCGCGCAGTTCCGCTTCGCGAATCATACCGAACGCTGTTCGCGTTTTGATTGAACCGCCGATATTGACGCCCTCGAACTTCACCAAAACCTCAGCGTCATTTTTGCTCGTCATTTTGTTCAACCGAATTATCGGCGTGTTGCCAATGGCTTCTAAAACGTTGTTATAGATCATATTAAAAAATCCCCCTTTGTTTATTTACGTGGGGATATTTTAGCACAAAATCGATTTTGCGTCGAAAAACAACGTCCTATCTTACCATTATATTTTATATAATGGTTCGTATATTCGGAAAATTGTGAATAAATTCACATTTTCACTCATATCCTCCCATTATAGCACACTTTAATCAAGAAGTCAACCCCAAAATCAAAATATCTGAAAATATCCGGTCAAACTCTTTACTTTTTATTTTTTTTCTGTATAATGGATCCCTGTAGTTAATATGGCCGAGTCAAAAGAAGTCATCAAGATTGTTGGCGTTGTGGTTGAAATACTTCCGAGCGCCAAATTTCGCGTTGAACTCGAAAACGGTCATACAATTATCGCCCACGTGTCAGGAAAGATGCGCAAGAACTACATTAAGTTAGTTCCGGGTGATAAAGTCGAAATTGAGATGACCCCTTACGATCTCACGAAGGGACGAATCACTTTCAGACTACGTGACGAAAAAAGTTTTAATCCTGCACCGTATGGTCAGGGGAAGGGAAATGGCCGCCGATGAAGGTATCAGCCAGCGTAAAAAAACGCAGTCCTGATGACAAAATTGTACGCCGCAAAGGGCGACTGCGTGTCATAAACAAAAAGAAACCACGTAACAAACAGAGGCAAGGTTAAGATGGGCGGTGTAGAAATACCAGCACCCGCCGGTCCGTCGGAGGAGGATTTTGATCCGTCGCAATACGGTGATGGAGGTCATATGTTCGACGGTATAGCCGAGGAATTCGTGAAAGAGTTCAGTGGCGGCGATTATCAACCCGTTGGCAGTGTGGACGCGGAAATCGCAGCGGCGCGCGGTGCTGAGGGTATGCCGGCGTTTCCAGAGGACAGCTCGACAACACACGAAAATTTGTTGGGTAATTTGGCGGAGATTACGCGAGAGAACGTGCATCAGTTTTCTGTATCAAATAATGTACCGCTGGGAATCGCCCTGCGCGTTTCGGCGGCAGCATTAAAAGAAATGCTGGCAGAACAGAAAGAAACGAAAGAGGAAGGAAAGGAAGAGGAGTAAATGGCAAGATTTGCAAACGTAGAAGTTCCCGCGGACAAGCAGATCCAGATTGCGTTGACCTATGTTTATGGCATTGGTCCGAAATTTGCCGCCGATATTTTACACGGCGCAAAGGTTGATCCGACCAAACGCACGAAAGATCTGACGGAAGCGGAAGAAAAGAAAATTCGCGACATTATCGACGCTAATTACGTGGTCGAGGGTGATTTGCACCGGGTCGTGACTAATAATGTTAAACGGTTGAAGGATATCGGCACTTATCGTGGTTTACGCCACAAATTGAATTTGCCGGTTCGCGGTCAACGCACGCGCACCAATGGTCGAACCAAGCGCGGCAAGCGTATCGCCGTCGGTGGCAGCCAACCAAAAGCAGCGAGTAAGACATAGGATATTAGGAGAGATATGGCAGAAGAAGTTAAGAATAAGAAAGTCGCCGTCAAGAAAAAGGCTCGCCGCAGCGTTCCGCTCGGTCAGGTCCATATTCAAGCGACGTTTAATAATACAATCATCAGTTTTACCGATGATAAAGGCAACGTTTTGAGCGCCAGTTCAGCCGGCGCGTGCGGTTTCCGTGGCAGCAAAAAGGGTACGGCATATGCCGCGCAGATTGCGACCGATAAAGCCGCTGATATTGCGAAAGATCAATATGGTCTAACCAAAGTCGATGTGTATGTTAAAGGTGTTGGTCAAGGTCGCGATGCGGCAATCCGCGCCGTCACAACACACGGCATGATTATCGAGAGCATCAATGACAAGACAGGCGTCCCGCACGGCGGAGTTCGTCCGAAACGTGAAAGGAGAGCATAAGATGGCGAGAGATAATTCACCAATCGTTAAACAGAGCCGCCGCGAGGGTTACGCATTACATCCGAAAGCGCACAAAATCATGGCGCGCAAGAGCGGTATTCCGGGTCAACACGCTGGCGCACGCCAGGGCAAAGCATCACTGTACCTGACTCAGTTGCGTGAAAAGCAAAAAGTGCGCCGCATTTACGGTTTGCTCGAAAAGCAGTTCGCGCGCCTGATGAAGGACGCCGAACATATGCAGGGGCTGTCAGGTGAAAACCTGTTGCAGTTACTGGAACGCCGTTTGGACAACGTGGTTTATCGCGCAGGATTCGCCACATCGCGTCGTCAAGCGCGCCAGTTGGTTGGTCACGGGCACTTCACCCTGAACGGTCGCCGCGTCGACATTCCGTCGATCAGCGTCAAAGCCGGCGATATTGTCGCGGTGCGCCCGAAATCCTTAACCTCGGAATATTTTGCCGAGGCGAAGAAAAATATGAATGGCACACAAACTGCGGGTTGGCTGAAATTAAATGTCAGCAAAATGACCGTCGAAGTAACCGGTTTGCCGGCACGCACGGACGCAGAATCAGATATCAATGAACAGTTAATCGTCGAGTATTACTCGCGCTAAATAGGGAGGACAAAATGAGTAAAACAATCTTAAATCCAACAATTTCAGACATCGAAATCGGTGACAATAATAGCGCGACGATCACGGTCAAACCGATCGCCAGCGGCTATGGTCAGACACTGGGCAACTCGTTGCGCCGCGTGTTGTTATCGAGCATCGAGGGCAGCGCCATCACGGCATTCCGCATCGACGGTGTCGGGCACGAATTTATGGCGATCACCGGTGTCAAGGAAGATGTCGTGGAAATCATGCTGAACATTAAAGCGATCAGCCTGAAATGTTTCAGCGACAAACCGGTCGAAGTCAGTTTAGTCAAAAAGGGCGGCGTTGTCACGGCGGGCGATATTAAAGCCACCGCGGACATCGAAATCGTCAATCCTGATCAATTGATCGCGACCATTGACGACCCGGGCGTCGAATTAAAAATCGATTTTGTCATCGAAAACGGTCGGGGTTACCAAAGTATCGAGGAAAGTTCCGCACGCCGCGTTCACAGCGACATGATCGCCTTGGACGCCGTTTTCTCGCCGGTGCGCCGAGTGCGTTATTCGGTCGAAAAAACCCGTGTTGGCGACAATGTCGACCTCGATCAATTGGTCATGATCATTGACACTGACGGTTCAATCACGCCGGTTGATGCTCTTGAACAGGCAGCGGCGATTTTGGTCGAACAGTACAGCGCCTTGGCAGGCAACGCTCTCGCGAAAATCGAGAAAACTGCTGCGCCCAAGAGTGAGGAAGACAACGATTTGTTGAGCCTGCCGATCGAAGAACTGAACATGAGCGCTCGCACCACGAACGCCCTGATCGGTAACGAGATCAAAACGGTTGGCGAACTAGTCAATTTGAGCGACGAAGAACTGTCAAACCTCAAAGGTTTCGGCGCAAAAGCACAGGAAGAAGTTAAAGAACGGGTGGCGGAGTTGGAGTTTTAATTATGCATAGACACGGATATAAAGGACGAAAATTTGGACGCGAACGCGACCAGCGCAATGCGCTGACTCGCGGTCTGACCCGGGCACTGATCATTCATGGTCAGATCACCACCACGGTACAGAAAGCCAAAGAAATCCGTCCGATCGCAGAAAAATTGATCACGAAAGCGAAAGTTGGCGATTTAAGCGCACGCCGCGCGGTAATCGCAACTCTCGGCAACGACGTGGCAACCGGTCATTTATTGGTTGACGTCGTCGCAAAACAAATCACTCGCGACAGCGGTTATTTGCGCATTGTCAAAGTTGACAACCGCGTTGGCGACAATGCCGAAATGGCGCGCGTAGAATTCGTCGATGAAATCAAATACGGCGAAAAAGAAGATGTCGTTGCGAGCGTAGCGAAGCAATCTAAACCTGCGAAAGCAGGAGATCGCCGCGCCGACAAGTCGGCTCGCGATGACAAAGTTTCTGACACGAAGGGAGATAAATAATGCTATTCAAAACATTTAGCAAAAAAGCCGGCGAAGTCGAGCACAAATGGGTGTTAATCGACGTGGCGGACATGTCGGTCGGTCGCGCGGCGACGTTCATCGCGACGCGCCTGTCGGGCAAATACGATCCGAAATTTACTGCTCACATGGACAGTGGCGACAATGTAGTCGTCATCAACGCCGATAAATTGGTGTTAACGGGTAATAAATTGGACGCCAAAAAGTACTATCGCCACAGCGGTTACATCGGCAATCTGCACGAAGAATCGGCATCTGACGTTCCGATGACGAAAATCTTGGAACGCGCCGTTTACGGCATGTTGCCAAAGAACAAGTTGCAAGCCGATCGCATGGCGCGCCTGCGCATTTTTGCGGACGCAGAACACGATCACGAGGCGCAAAAACCCCTCGCACTTGCTGTACCGAAATCTAGAAAGGAGACTAAATAATGGCTGATAAATCTTACTTTTACGGTCTAGGTCGCCGCAAAGAAGCCACCGCTACCGCACGTTTATATGCCGGTAAGGGCGACATCAAGATCAATGACAAACCGGCAGCGGAATTCTTGAACAACAACAAAACTCTGCTCGCCGAAATTACCGACCCGCTAGCCTTGGTTAGTAAACAAAACGACTTTGACATCACGATTTTGGTCAAAGGCGGCGGCGTTTCCGGCCAAGTTGACGCGGCAAAACTGGCAATTTCCAAAGCCCTCGCGTCGATCAACGACGATTTGAAGGGTGCTTTGAGCAAAGCCGGTTATCTCAACCGCGACTCGCGCATGGTCGAACGCAAAAAATACGGCCTCAAGGGCGCGCGCAAACGCGAACAGTTCAGCAAACGCTAATTTTACGAGCACTGACCGCTCTAAATCCCCGCAAAAACGGGGATTTTTTGAGTGTGTAACAGAGGTGGAGAAAAATCTCGCGTTTACCCTATTGCTTTTTTTATTAAAGTGTGCTATAATGGTAGGATATGAGTGAAAAGAAAACTCGTTTTCTTTTCCGAATAGACGCCCCATTACATGGGTGCGAAGCAGCCATATAATGGCAGGATAACCTTTTGTATTTTATGAATAAAGATCAAATTCGCAACATTGCAATCATTGCACACGTCGACCATGGGAAAACCACGCTGGTCGATGCACTTTTGAAACAGTCGAACACTTTTCGCGAGAATTCAGCGGAATTTGCACAAACGTTGATCATGGACAGCGGCGATCAGGAGCGCGAACGCGGCATCACGATCACCGCTAAAACTACCGCCGTCGAATATAACGGTTACAAAATCAACATCGTGGATACGCCCGGACATGCTGATTTTTCCGGTGAAGTCGAACGTACGCTCAACATGGCGGACGGCGTTTTGTTAGTGGTCGACGCCGCCGAGGGTCCAATGCCGCAAACCAAATTTGTGTTAAGCAAGGCATTGGAATTAGGATTGAAACCGATCGTCGTGATCAACAAAATCGACAAACCGGCGCGCCGTATCGACGAGGTTGAGAACGAAATCGCCGATCTGTTCCTCGAACTCGCGGTCGATGATGATCAGCTATTATACCCGATCTATTACGCTACCGCGCGCGATGGCAAATCATGGTCGGAAATGCCCGACAATGTCGATCGACACGCCGATTTAACGCCGATTTTCGACGCGATTATTTCCGAAATCCCCGCGCCAAACGTGACGACCGACGGAGATTTCCAGATGTTGATTTCTGCACTAGCGTACGACAGTTTCATGGGCAAATATGCGATCGGCAAAATCGCCCGCGGGAAAGTCAAATCGGGCGATGCGTTAGTTTTAGTTAAGACAGAGTCAGAACTTGATGCTGCGCGACTATCGAAGGGTGGCGAGAGAGTCAGTGAGGAAACCCGTGACGACGGGCGTGAGGAACGGCGCAGTATCAATGTTCTGACGACTCCGACCAAATTTGACAAAATCTTCACTTATCAAGGACTTTCTAAAACCGAGGTCAAAGAAGCAAGCGCGGGCGACATCGTGGCGATCAGCGGTGTTTCGGGCGCGAAAATCGGCGAAACATTGGCGAGCGCGAGCAATCCTGAACCGCTACCGACAATCCAGATCGAAAATCCGACGCTGTCGATCTACCTTGGTCCGAACACTTCGCCATTCAAGGGTCGCGAGGGCGAATTTACGACATCACGTCAAATCGGCGATCGTTTGATGCGCGAACTCGAAACTAACGTGGCGCTAAAAGTCGAACCGGAAGGCATCGGTTTTAAAGTTTCAGGGCGCGGCGAATTGCATTTGTCGGTGTTGATCGAACAGATGCGCCGCGAAGGTTACGAATTTGAGGTCGGTCGACCGCAAGTCGTCACGATCGAGAAAAACGGCGAAACGCTTGAACCGGTCGAAGAAGTTTTCGTCGAGGTTTCGCCGGAATTCGTCGGTGTAATTTCCCAAGAATTCGGCACGCGACGCGCGGAATTATTAAATCAGGAAACCACATCGCAAGGCACAATTCGCACCGATTACCGAATTGCAACGCGCAATTTGATTGGTCTGCGCAATCTGCTATTGACTGCAACGAAGGGGACGCTAATCATGAATAGCTTACCGGCGGGTTATCAGGCGCTCGCGCCGAGTTTGCAACAATTGCGCAACGGCGCGCTAATTTCGTTTGAAACGGGCGTTTCGACGCCGTATTCGCTGCAAAATGCCGAAGCGCGCGGGGAATTATTTATCGGACCGGCGGTCGAGGTTTATGCGGGTCAGATCATCGGGCTGAACAATCGTCGAGAAGATTTGGAAGTCAACGTTTGCCGCGCGAAAAATCTGACCAATATGCGATCGAAATCATCGGACGGGGTCGTGCAATTGACGCCTTATACCGATTTATCATTGGAGCAATGTTTGGATTTCATCGAAAACGACGAATTATTAGAAGTCACGCCACAAAATTTGCGCCTGCGCAAAACCGAACTCGACCCCATCAAGCGCAAACGCGCCGCGCGACAATAGACCGCCGTCACTGCGAGCGTGCCTTTAGCCCCGGGCTCGATCCGGGGGAAGCAGTCTATTTAGGATTTCCGCTCCTACTCACCGTTCTGTCCGTCTCACCCCGGATGTAGAGGGGTTTAAAGGGTTCGCCGTTCCAGAACGGTTCGCGTCGCTCTCTCGTGTGATACAGCAGGTGGACATCTTCGCCCATATCGTGTAAAATATTCAAGTTATGAAGAAATTAAATTACAAAGGACCAGTCGTTTTGGTGATTATGGACGGCGTGGGTTTGAGTTCGCATCGCGAAGGCAACGCGCTACTGCAAGCCCATACAGAAAACTTGAACAAATTAATGACGGATTATCCGTTTCTCGAAATCGGCGCATCGGGCAAATACGTTGGTTTGCCGAACGGACAAGTGGGAAATTCAGAGGTCGGACATTACGTCATGGGTTCGGGTGTGATCCCGAAATCATCGATCATGTTGGTCGATGACGCGTTCGCAACCGGCGCGATTTGGCAGGGTGAAACTTGGAAGTCGGCGGTCAAAAACGTGTTCGATCACGATTCAACAATGCATTTTATCGGCATCATGAGCGACGGTCGAGTACACGGCGACATGTACCACATGTTCAAAATGATCGAACAGGCCGACAAAGAAGGCATCCAAAAAGTTCGCGTGCATTGGTTGAGTGACGGACGCGACGTGCCGGCGCGTTCTGAGCCGAAATATTTGAACATCGCCGAGGAATTTTTGGGCAAATTCTGTGCCAAGGGGCGCGATTACATCATCGCCAGCGGTGGCGGTCGCGAATTTGTCACAGCAAACCGTTACTGGAGCGATCCGGACATGTTAAAACGCGGTCTCGCGGCGCACGTCAACGGCACAGCGCGTCCGTTTCGTTCGGCGAATGAGGCAATCCAGACTTTCAAACAGGAAAATTCCGAAGTCGACGATCAATGGCTGCCGGAATATACTATCGTTGACGAAAATGGTCAGCCCGTCGGCAAAATGGAGGATAATGACACGGTTATTTACAACGATTTCCGCGCCGATCGCGCTATTCAATTCGGCGAAATGATGGAACTGCCAGATTCAGAATTTCCGTATTTCGATCGCGGTAAATTACCGAAAGTTTACTATGCTGGCTTGGTGGAATATGATCAGGATCGTCATCTGCCATCACATTCGTTGGTTGGAACTGATACCGTCAAAGATCCGTTGGCGGAGTTTGAAGTGAATAGCGGTTTGCATCGCTATGTGATTTCTGAATCAATCAAGTTTGGTCATGTTACGTTTTATTTCAACGGCAACAAGAAGGGCAGATTTAACGACGATACGGAAGAATACGTCGACGTCCCGAATAAAATCAGCGCGCAACCTTGGCAATCGCCATGGATGCGATCGGATGATATTACTGATCAATTGATCGATGCCATTAAATCGGGCAAATATCAATCAATGTTGATTAATTATCCAAACGGCGACATCATCGGTCACGAAGCGATTATGGAACCCTGTATTGTGGCGGTCGAAGCGGTCGACATCGCTCTCGGTCGTTTGATGCGAGCGATCGACGAAGTCGGCGGCGTGATGCTGATTACGTCGGATCACGGCAATGTCGAAGAAAACTTTTATCTCGACGAAAACGAAGTGCCGAAAAAAGACGACACGGGCGAAGTTATGCGCAAAACCTCACATTCGAGCAACCCGATTCCGTTCATTATCTATGACAACACCGAAAATCGCGATAAATACGAACTGAAAAAGGGCGATTTCGGATTGGCGAACGTGGCGTCAACCGTCGCCCTGTTTGAGGGTCTCGAACCGCCATCGCAGTGGGAAGAGCCGCTGATCGACCTTAAATAACCGGTGGGTAATTTCAAAAAATAGACACTACCTGTAGTGTGCGTGTGGGTAATTTCAGATTTTCGACACTACAGGTAGTGTGTTAGTGGGTAATTGCTAATCTAGTGATTCGCGCGCTTGTTTTAGAACTTCGGCGGAATTTTGTAGTGCCGCAATTTCATCGTCGGTTAGTTTTGGCGTCAGAATTTTCTTGACCCCGCGTTCGTTCAAAATTACCGGGAGCGACAGGTAAACATCGTGAATTCCATATTCACCATTTAACATCACCGACACCGGCAAAATTCGATCTTCGTTGCGCACGATAGCTTCCGCGATTTTCATCGCCGCCATCCCAATGCCGTAATAGGTCGCACTCTTGCGATTGATGATCTCATAGGCGGCGTTTTTCACCTCGTTGGCGATAGCGGTGTACGAATCGTCGGTAAAACATAGACCGAACATACACGACGCTTCCTCGAGGTTCATACCCGCAATTCGGGTCAACGACCAAGCGGGGAATTCGCTGTCGCCGTGTTCGCCTAAAATATATCCGTTAACGTCGCGTGGCGCGATGTCAAAAGTTTTTGCGATTGCATAGCGGAAGCGCGAACTGTCGAGCACCGTGCCCGAACCGATTACGCGGTGTTTCGGAAAACCGGTGACTTCGCGTGCGATGTATGCCATGACATCGACAGGGTTGGAAATAACCATGATGATCGTGTTGGGCGAAAATTCGGCGACTTTTTGTGCAACATCACGCATGATGGCGGCATTGCGCTTGATTAAATCGATCCGTGTTTCACCTGGTTTTTGATTGGTACCCGCGGTGATGATCACTAAATCTGAATTCGCGGTGTCGGGATAACCGCCCGCCCGCACCACCGACGTGGATTTTGCGAGCGCCGCCCCATGACCAATATCCATCGCTTCGCCCTCGGCACGATCGTTATTAGCGTCGACCAATACGATGTCGCTCGCAGTGCCTCCCGCCATCATCGTGTACGCGATCGTCGACCCCACAAATCCCGCCCCGATAATCGAAATTTTAATTGCTGTCCTTGCCATATTTTTCCCCTTCCATTAAGTTTAATAACATTATAGCATAATTATTTTGATTAGCAAGCATGCGAAAATGGGTATCTAGCAACAAATATCGTAAAACAATTTCAGTATGTAACTACTTTTTCCCCCAATCCACCCCTGTTGTTCTATGTGTCCATTGTTCAGTATGTAACATCAATTATTCGGCTTGCAATTTCTACCCAAACCCTCTATAATTATTTACGACAATCATACAAAAAATCTATTAACTAATTTTAATTATATGGAGGGTTCACAGAACTTATGTTAAAGACAACCAACTCAAAAGCCTCGGGGGTCGGCACTTTAGGAATTGTTAGCGCGCTTTTGTTCGCAACACTTTTATTTTTTACTGTGCCGACCTATGCTGTTGGTGATGGTTCTCCCACTACGTCGCATACGGTTAAGATCAACATCTATGATTCGACCGACCTGACGACCATTGTGGAGAGCTGCGAAAGAATTAAAGCTGATCAGGCGCAAAATCACACATACACCGAGGAATCATATAACGCGCTGTTGGAAAAATGCGAAGCAGGACAGGAAACGCTGGATTGCTTGGCGCAGGCGAATGATACGTCCGAATGCGCCAATCCCGACGACAAGAAGGACGACATCGAGGACGCCATAGAGGGGCTGGAAGTGGTTCAACCCGATCCTGATTCTTGCACAATAAACCCGAGTGCTCAAGGTTGCCAAAATCCCGATCCCGATCCCGATTGCACCGCCAACCCACATGCCCAGGGCTGTTCAAATCCTAATCCAGATCCGAACAATGGTGGAGGTAATACTACTCCCACACCAACAGGCAAACCTTTACCTCCCAACACCGGCACGTGGACCATTAAGTTATTTAATATAACTTACCAGTTGCCAATATTGCCTTTCATTATGCTTTCCTTTGCTACATTACTAACTATTGGTTTAGTTATCTACCTTATTCAAAGACGTATTAAGGAAAAAGGAATTGGTGGAGTAAGAATCAAGAATCCTTGGAATAAGGATAGTTACGAAATGGTATATGAAGGTAAGTTAGTAAAGAAGCATGAAAGTGACCCTCTTACGGAAATTATTGATGTAAGTCAAATAGTCAGGAAATACAGGATTAAGTTTGTGCTGTGGCATAGTATTCCCGCAGTTGCCATTATCTTTGCATTTCTCGGTTTAGTTCTGGTTACTGCGCCGACGAAAGCATGGCCACCGTTTCCCAGCACCGGTAGCGCAATAACTATTCAACCGATAAACGATGTCGTCATAAATATTGATAAGAAAAATGAAGATCCTGCGATTGATATGGCTAAAACGACCACTATAACGACAAATGTGGCATACGCTTCTACTTGGGGCTATACGATGACGGTTCGATTGATTGCTAATCAAACTACTACGGATGCGGTTGGAGCGGGTATCACGGCGGAAATGAATACAAAGAATCTAACAACCACAATGATAGATATTTATTTCAACGACGACAGCACCAGCCCAGACATTCAGGGACACGAATTTGTTATTGCGGTTCCGTTTAATATCGAACTCGGGGTATATCAGTTGACATTACAATACAACGTGTCGGATAATCCCATATTTCAACCCTCGCCGCTATCATGTAGCGCTGGCGGTAAAGATTGGGGTTGGGTCGATGCGATGCAATACACTACGTCGTCAACTTTTGCATCCTGGAATGTGGGAGATTACGGTACGGTTGGGGATATTCGTAATTCTCAAGAATACGTGGTGTGTAAAATGCCCGACAACCACGTGTGGATGTTAAATAATCTCAAGCTCGGCTCCACCACCTCCACAACCCCATTAACCCCGGCGAATACAAACATCACCAGCAACTGGACTCTACCGCAACTCGTAGTGTCTGG